>JBOFWM010000062.1:0-2551 GCA_051653625.1 Lachnospiraceae bacterium | reverse complement strand
ACCTACTATGAATCAGAGAGTAATATGTACAATGAAGCGGATAACATAATTACTCTTTTAGAAGGAAAAAGAGACATCATAAAGCAACAAAAAAGTAGTGCCTATGATTTATATAGATATTATTATAATAGAGCGATTAAGGAGGATCACTAATGCAACAGATGATGAGTGATGGTGATGGAAGCAGTTATGATATAGCTGTTTATGATGATTTATTTGAAATTGCTGCTAAAACAAAAGTAGAATTTGAAACGCAATTTAAGACTTGTTATGATGAATTAAATAGGATTTTTAAAGAGATGAAAAACGCAGAAGGTTTTAGGAGCACTGCATGTGAAGGTTTTTTGGAAACCTTCGATATTCTGTTAATGTATCAAAAGGATTTAATAAAAGAACTTCCTGAATTTTATGAATCATTTTCAGATTTTGGTAAGAGTTTAAATGATATTTATAGTCATCATCTTTATAAAGGGTTGGGTGAGTAAATGGAATTTACAATATATGAATTAGCATGGTTATGCCAAATTATCAAAGTAAAAAAACTAGTAGGATTTGATGCCTTTCCAATGTTAAAAAAAGAAGAAACAGATGTTGCATGTAATGGACTTATTAATAAACAAATAATAAAAGATGGCAAACTTACAGAAATGGGATTATCTGTTGTTGAAACAATAAACTTATATGTAAATGCAAGAAGGTTTATGAAATTAGGAGAACATAGTGTATTTGCAAATTATCAAAGTTCAGAGTACATTCTCATTACAAAAACGGATACACTTTATTCTATAAATATGGTTACACAAGATATGATTATATCCATTATTTTATCGAAGTTTAAAACCTTATCTATGATTAAAGATGATGAGTATAAAAAGAGATTTGTAAGTAAACATAAGTTTGCGGAGATTATGGAAAAATACGATGAAGCAGAATCTATTTTTTATTATATGGTTGACTTAGATTCAAAAGAGGAAAAGAAAGCTGTTATGTTTGTAGCAGAAGGATATTTTCAACATTATGATGCCATTGTAGGAGAACTTGAGAAATATCCAAGAAATCAAGTTCAACAAGGTATAGAAAGTATATTTGTAAAGGAGGACATGTCATGAGTACTATATCAATAGATGAAAATATTCTTAATTTTACTGGTGACATACTTCCTTTAGTAACAAAAATGCAATTCTTTGTATCCATGCAACAACAACTATATGCAGCGTTTGATACCTATAGAGGGGATGCAAAAAAAGAGATTGATGAATATTCCGAAAGACAAATGAAGCAACTCACATTGATGTGTGAGGGGTATACTGTTCTAGTAAGTAATCTCATTGAAATTATAAATGCTTTTCAAGTAACAGATGCGGAATTTAGTAAAAAAATAGAGGCATTCAGTTCAAACTTAACTATCTCAATGGAAGCAGAAAATGACCGAATGAAAGCTGTTTTAGCATCCCTAGGATTATAGAGGTAGTTATATGGGAAATCACAATAAATATTTCATAGCCCAAGAGAGTGATTGGGAAAAAGAAGCAAAAGAACACGATAAAGTCGATGATGGATTGGATGTACTTATACAATTAGATAGAGCAATAGAGCGAGCCTTTCATATATTAAGCGATGATAAGTATGGAAACATGAGTAGGTATTATTATAATTCCATAGCAAGAAGAATTAATAAGTGTAAAGCAAAAAACAATAACATCACAAATTATGCAAATGGAATATATGGTGTTTTAGAAGATAAAGAAAATGATTTTCATAAACAGTTAAGCAAAGCAATGGAAAGGTTATCAAAACTTGATATAGATGAATATGAAGTAGATAATACATTAAACATTGAGGGGTGGAATACGGTAACATCGTCCTCCTATAATGGAACAAGTGCGTATAATCAGGCATCAACGACAACAACTACATATAAAACAAAAAAAGGAAAAATAACGTTTTCTGATATACAAGCAAAAACTGATATGTTTCAACTACAAGGCCAATTTGCAAATTACTTAAAAGAGAATGGAAAGAATGGAAAAAATGTATCGAATGCAGAAGTAGATAAACTAAAGAAACAATTTTATAGCCAAGTGTTGAGTACATCATTTGATCATACAGTGTATAATGATGGCTGGTGGGCAACACTGTCAACAACGTTAGATTATATTCCTCTAGTGGGAGGAGTAAAAAGTTTTATTGAAGGATGCGTAGGAACCACGATGACTGGAGAGCAGTTATCCACAAATGAAAGAATTCAATATGCCTTAATGGGAGTGATAAGTACAGCCGTCGATGTATTTACATTTGGAACAGCAACAGCAGCAGTACAAGGAACAAAAGCAGTCGTAAAAGAAGGAGCGAAAATTATAGCAAAGGATGTTCTTACAGGATGGAGTTTAAATTTAGGGAGCCAAGTATTAGTCAATATGGATTTGCCTCCCCAATTAGCATTTGTTGCACATATAGGGTTGAATATTGCCATTAGTCGTAGTAATATAAAAAAAGCAAACATGGGAGCTAGTGGGGCTATTGATGATTTAGCAAATGATGTAGTTAAGGG
>JBOFWM010000061.1:0-3244 GCA_051653625.1 Lachnospiraceae bacterium | reverse complement strand
TTTATTAACTATACCCATTTATCAGCATTCGGTATTTGATACTACGATATCCATCACTATCGGCTCTGTTTTAGAGGTAAATAAAAATCGTCAAAGCCAGTAAAATCAATAGATTTAGGCTTGACAGAATAGGAAGGATAATATGTTTTCTAAATATTTTAAAATGCAATTTTACACGCTGATTTTTGGCGTAATTTCCATTATTGTTTCTGCTGTTATTAAAAGTGCATTGCCACAATCAAAAATATTTCTTATACTAACCATATCAGCAGTCTTATTTTTTATTATAACTATGATATATTACTATAAAATTATATCAGTTCTTAGCGAAGTTACCAATATATCAAAGGTTCAGATATGGATTGCCATGATTTCTCATATAGCTACTTTAGTTGCTCTCTGTCTTTGGAATTATATGATGATAGCATTGCCAATTTTTTTTGTAGCTTCTGTTATTCTAAGAAAAGTTTTTGGAATTAGGGAAATTGATGAGCAAATGGAATTGCTTTGCAAGGAATTAGATTTTAAATTATATATAATCGGAAAGGAACAAGAAAATGAAACAGAAACTTAAAAAGTATATTATATATTTAATCTCATGGATTTCTGTTTGTTTTATATTAGGAATGGGATTAGGAATGCTAAAAGATAGATACTCTATATACGAGCAAACTTTTATAAGTGCAAGTATTTATATCTCTGTTTTTATAATTTTAGCAATGGTCTTATATAATCATTGCTATCATTTATACTACATAAAGAAAATGAAAAAAGTCGCAAAAATGTTAGATGAAAACAAAGTTGACGAATATATAGAAGAAATAACAGGCTTGTTAAAAAAAGTCAAAGGGAATTATCTAAAAACGCTGTTTACACTTAATCTCTCGGTGGGATATGCTGATAAAAAAGATTATGTCAAAGGGCTTGAATTATTAGAAAGCATATCCAATCAGCGTATGTATCACGTTGTGAAGATGTGTTACAGACTAAATTTATGCTGTTTTTATTACTATAACAATCAAAAAGAACAGGCTAAAGACATTTATGCTCAAAGTCAAAAGATTTTTAAACCATTTAGAAAAACACCAATGTATGGTGGCAATATTGCAGTTGTCAATATGTTTATGGGTATTATTGATGGAAATTATGACGCAGTTGATGAGCAACTTCGGATTGCAAAAGAAAAATGGACAAACCCAAGATTGCAAGATGACTATTATGAAATCGAGAAAATACTAAAAGAACATATCAAGGAAAGAGAACCAATATACGAGGAGTTTTCAAAGGATAAAAAGTATAAATTTGAAATTTATCAGCTCTCAAATAACAATTATGATGTATGGATACTTTATTTTGATGAAGAAATAGAAGATTATTTTGACCTTAATGATGACAGACATATAGTAGATACCTTAGAAAAAGGAAAAAATATAGGCCGTTCACTAATTGCTAATACTAATAATTAATAACATTGAAACGAGGGAAAAAATGAATAAAATTACAAAAACAGCAATGTGGACATGAATTGTTGGATTGTAAGCGAGCAATCTTAGGATGTTAAAAATCCAGAAATCAATTTTGATTTCTGGATCACTTTATTTTACAGTATTCTTGTACATCCTCATTCCAAGGTGCAAATTTTGATAATTCCTTGTGGGATATATAATAAAAATATTTGTAAATTGTAAATTTGCCCCATGATGATATTTCTCTGCTTCTTGTAGCAGTGTCTGTCCCATTTAGTGAATATGGTCTAAATGCAGTGACTGTAAAAGTATCAATGACTTCAGTACCATCAGGTAGTTTGTATGTTTTTACGGTTGTCAGTTTTCCACCGGAAACGTAGGACTCTGTATTAACTAAAGTTGCATTTTCTAGAAGAGAATCATTCTCTATTTCAATGGAATAGCTGGGATTGTTGCAAGCTATTCTATTGCGAAAGCAGTACTTTCGATTGAAAAGATTAATAGGGTTAAAGCAAATACAATTGACATTATCTGTTTCCTTTTTTTAAACATAATACAAACCTCCTTTGGTGGCATGAAGAGCATAGTTACTTGCCATTTAATGAAATTTATATTTGTGTTTTGAATCCTTATTTAATACCTATCTCATCTATAATAGATATGATTTTTTTCCAATCTGAAATACTTTGATTGAGACTTTCAATTCCTTTATCAATAATGCGATAGTATTTACGAGTGGGTCCGTTAGATGTTTGTCCTTCATATATTTCGGTTAAGCCTTCTTTGTTCAGTCGTCTAAGTATAGCATAAATTGTGCTTTCATCTCCTTCGGGGAAAAATACACTCATATATTTCATGACGTCATATCCATACATATCTTGTTTTTGCAGTGTATGAAGTATACACATTTCTAAGATTCCCTTTTTTAATTGTGCATTCACGAATGTAACTCCTTTTTTCTTGCCAAAAATATAAATATTGCACTAACTAGTATTGATTCAAAATAAATTAAGCAACTTTGCATTATTCTAAGAGAATAAGTACTAATATCAGAAAGTGAGTGAAGAACAGTAGTGTAATAAAGAACTATGATGATTCCACCAAGAGCATGACAAAATACACTGTAGTAAATAAAAGATTTACTAATGGAATAATAGATTCCAGTAATAACAAAAGTGAACATAACACATATTGACAAATTTAGAATACTTCTAACAATAGTGCCTACTTGCGATGGAATAAAGTTTTTTGCAAAGTATTCATTATGAATAACAACACTGTACATGAAAAAGAATAGCAGAAGAGAACTTAAAAAAATAAATATATGGATTATTGCAACATATAAGTAACTTTTTTTTGAAATTATGGAATAATTAAAATTAAAAGGCGTTTTTGTTATGGCTATCCATGAGATTAGTGTTATAACTGGGAAGTAAATAAGTAAATATATCAGGGTGGACGCATTATAACTTTGATTTACTTTGTCTGTAATATTTGCAAAAATCATACAAATAGCTGTAAGAAATACAATTAATAAAATTGCATTTCTTGAAAATAGAATTTTACTAATATTATTTTGTATGTTCATTTGCTGATTTAAGCTTTGAGCTATGGAATGTGGATGCCCTAGAGTTGCACAGACTTCAATCTCTGATTTTCCTTGTCCGAGTTCTATATCAAAAAACTCATTATAGTCACTTAATATACTAGATATTTCATCCCTTCCATGTTTAAAACGTAATTCTTTTTTGAGTTGCTTTAAAAAGTTTTGTCTGGTT
>JBOFWM010000060.1:0-44934 GCA_051653625.1 Lachnospiraceae bacterium | reverse complement strand
CTTCTGTGTAAGATTTTGAGATACTCTTGCATCAACAATTGCTCGAATCACATCGAACTCAGGTTGCAGATTATCAAATTCCTTTTTAAACTCTTCATCCTGTAACTGCTCTGCTAGAAAATCATCATATTTTCTCATTCTTCTCACACCTTTCTAAATAATTATTTCGATATACTTTCGCCTTATCAATTTCTGATTTGGGGGTTTTCCGTGTCTTTTTGACAAATTCATTTGTGAATATACTCTTTCCTTCATAATAAAAGAAATATAGAACTCTGGAAATATCAGTTCCTACTTTTCCTTTAAACGTTCTATTTTTTCTCGATTTTCATATACATAAAGCATAAATATTACTCCTCTTCAGTTATATTTCTCTGTTTAAGTTCAATATTTTTAAAAAGTACTAATTGTCCCTCTTTTAATTTCTTCTGATTATTATTATGTACTGAATTATAAATTTTTCTTAGCATGATTGATTTAGTATTTTTTACATCAAAAATTTCATATACGCACTTTTTTGCACTTTCCTCCAATGAATATCCTAAATCCCCCGAATAAACATCTTTTCCAATAGACATTGATGTATCTATTTTTAATTTTTTCCGTTACCTGCTCTTGTTCAATAGTCTTCATTATCTTATTATCAACTAATACAGCAATCTTATGTGCTTTTAGAGTATTAAGATAAAACAAATAAATAAATCATTTTTACATTTCTTCCATCAAGTGACCTTTATTTTTATGATAATTTGCTTATCTTATAAATATTCCTTTTGCACAATACAACGCTCATAAGTTGGAAACACAATTTCTTTCTCATTACCTCTCGTTATAAAATACACTCTATCAAGCCATTTCTCACACCATAATTCGAATCCATGTATATCAATTCCAAAATCAGATTCTTCTATTTTTTCCTGCATCCAAGTTCTTGGTCCATACAATTTACTTTCAATATAAGAGTTTTGTTCTGTTTTACTCCATGAGACAAAAATTTCATTATATTCCGGTTCAACCTTTATCTTTTTTCTGTAATTACGAGAATCAGCTATTCCCAAATATCTATATACAGTTCCTCGAAACACCATAAATTCAGCCATTGTTTTTTCCATCTCTGACAAATCATCTGAATTACTACAACAAAATTTCAGAAACCCATGTGTCAATACAAAGAAGAATTGATATTGTTTTTCTACATAGACTTCTTTTTTTCTCCCAACATATGTATTACCTGTCCAACTCCTCTTCAATACAAATACACAAATTCGTATGTCGATTCACTGAATTCAAATCTTTTTCAATATATTCCCATGATTCTTTATAATCTCCATTAACAGAAAAAGGAGAATTACAAATAAACTCTTTGAATTCTTCCACATTATCCTTATATTTTTTTGCAAATGCATATGCATCATTTTCCTTGGTCTCATCAGTACTATTTTGTTTATCATATAGAACATGATCCAGATTACAAGACATATAATATACTCGATATGGAATCGCCCAAATTGTACCACAGCTTCTTAGTCTATATAAATTATCCCTTTTCTGTTGATTCCTTTTTATAATCCCCACTTTATTATTTGTAAATATGCCATCACTTTCATATTGGATTTCTAAACAATTCTCTTTCTCCAAGATCTTATTATCTGGAATATAAGCTCCATCCATATCGACAATATGAATAATTTGCTTAAAATCACTTGCTTTATAATGTTGTGATTTTGCATAGGTAGTTACATCATTCCCTAGTTTGGCAACTATGTTTTGTGATTTTATTCCTCTCTTTGTCGTAATATCTCCATGCATAATATGAACATATATAGTATCTTTATCATATACCTTACTTAATGTCATCCCAAGAGCAACATCATCCGATGGACCTTCTACTATTACCAAGACAATCTTCTTACGAGCCAATAGTCTCACCCGCCTCTCTAAATGCTAATGCAATTTCAAAATTATTTGTGTGGCTATATACTTGCTCATTTTGTTCTCCCAATACAATATCTCTATAATAAAAATCTCGTAAGTTATTAGTACCTTTTACATTCCCCATTCGAATGTAACGCTTCTCAGGATTTGTTGTTGTAAATGCGACAAATCCCTTATCAATAGTCTCAAGTGGACGAAGATTATGGGATGTAAATATAAGTTGTCCTTTTCCCTTCTCTGATATGATATTAAGTAGCTCACCCAGCAAATATTCAAAAATCCCACCATCAAGTTCATCAACTGCAACTGTAATTGATGCATTGTTGTATACTGCAATTAGCAATTGCAGTATTGATACTATTTTCTTAATTCCTTCCGATTCATAACAAAATGGAATTGGCTTGCTATTCTTTAACGACATAAGTTGAATCTGTTTTCCTATACTACCATCTTTCAATAATGCTCCACCCAAGTCCACCATACTAATTGTAAGTCCAGGTATCAACTGTTCTAAAACAATATTCATATTTAGAATGATTTTATCAACAACATCACAAGCCTCTTCTGGAATAAGTGCAGGTCTATCTAATGCCAACACCAAACTTCCTGTTGTATCAGCACCTTTGCTGCTATATTTAAATGATAATGGTAACGTATTAAGACTAATTAGTCCTATACTTTCTGTGCCAATTATAAACAATTCTCTTGATCCAAACAAATTAAGACGATTGATCAAATTGATGTATATTTCATTCTTACAATTTTTTCTAAAAACATTGATCATTTCTCTTGAGAAAATGAAAGACCGAGATGTCACCTGCGTCAGCTTCTTTGTTACAAATAGGTCTGTATTTTGCGTTTTATCATCTCCTACTAATTCCACGAATTTTGTTTTAGGGATAAATACTTCCGAACTTCTTGTATCAATTAAAGCCGATTTTCTTAGCTTCTCTTCTTTACTTGTAAAACCATATGATAAAACCTCATCATATATTTCCACTCTTATCTGTGGTTTTGTATCGCTATCATTTTCTATATCTATTGAACCATTTATTGCATCATTTTCTTCTATTTTTCGCAGCGAAAACTGATACCAAACATCATATTTTATTTTCTCGTCACATACCATAAATTGAAATATTAATGTAGATTTTTCTGAATCCACATTGACATAATCTGCATACTTCTGAGGAATAGCTTTTCCAATCAATGCATACTTAAGCAGTTGCAGAGCATCAATAAGTGCTGTTTTACCAGAACCATTCTGTCCGTACAATCCTAATATACTCGATTTATAATCTTTTCTCCTATTTTCCAAATTAAGAGAACCATATTTCACATTTTTAAAATTCTCAATACTTATATTTTCAATTCTTACAGTTTTTTTACTCATAGTATTATCCTCCATATACATATAATATCATTCAATTTATCTTTTTACAATATTGAATTTAACTTTAGAAATATTTTATTCCTTATTGCTCATTCGATTATTTAAAATCAATATTATATAATTATATGTCACATTCAATTTCATTATGCATTTAGTAATGAGTATTTTTATACCTTTCTAAAAAGTTTAATATGATTAGTTCAACTTATACGATACCCTTTATAAAAATAACAAAACCCAGCCATGAATATCAAGTCATCACCAACATCTTGCTCATCTTGACATTCCCGTCTAAGTTTGTTCTGTAGTAGTCAAGCACTTAATCCTAAGTGCTGCATTTACCAATGCGTCCTACCATTTTTCATTCTTGGGATGTTATTGGGATTTTAGAACCGACAACCGCTACAGCCCTTGCTATTTCTATATTCCAGAGACAAAATACTTCTAATGCCGTGGCAGACAAATAGTAGTAAAAATAGTAGTAACGATTGAAAGGTATACCACTAAGGAATTATCTGATTTAAAAATAACCCACTCAATCAGAGTAGGTTATCAATATAAGCATTTTAGTTATCTAGCCAAAAAACTGTTAATTTGATGTTTTCACTTTGTATTTATGTCTTAACGTTGTCATTGTCCAATCATCAAAACCAATAATGGTATCATTTTGCATTCGTCCTAGTACGATTCCTGGATCACGTCCGATTTGATTTGCGAACAATTTAATATCTTGTAATCCATACCTCTTTCTATTTAAAAATTCTTGGTATTGATCCGGTGGTATTAATTTATCCGCTGCATATTTATTTGCGGCTTCTTCTTGCTCTCCTGTTTCTTTCTCAAAAGAAATTCCATAATCACCATTAATAATATGCCCGATTTCATGAAATAACGTAAACCAAAAAGTATCTGCATTTAATCTTCTATCATTAACCATTAGCATAATATTGTTACCTATTCTTTTTGTTGCTCCATTAGTTCGTGATCCAGATATATTTGGTAATATTACAAATATAACTCCTGCCTCAAAAAAAGCTTCTCTAATTAATTGATAAAATTCTCCATGATTACATGTTAATGTTAAAGCATATTCAACTGCTTCTTGAAATTTTTTCTTACTAAATCTAGGTGCATCTACTTTAAGAGCCTTATTTGTAGCTATTTGTACCATAGCATTAGCTTTTATCGTACTCGCCTCTGATATTTCAATCGTAGAGCTTCTAAAATTCACTGCCATATCTCTTTTTGTAAATACAGATAGAGTTGATACACTAAAAAATTCTCTAACACACTTAATCTGTTCGTTCTTTTTTCTCGGCAAATCAGGTAATCCAAAATTATCTCTGAAATATTTATATTCAAAAAAGTCAAATACTTTTCTTTCTTCTTCTAATTCTTCTGCTGATTTAAATTCAGCAATCAATGAATCATATGAATTTTGTATATTTAACCAATAGCTAACACTTGTATTAATCATCCTTGATAGTTTCATTGCAATATCAATTGATAGACTTTGTTCACCTCGAATCAATAAACTTAAGTTCTTTGGTGTCGTATCAAGTCTTTTTGCAAAATCTTCTTGTGTAAGCCCGCTTTCATCAATAATTTCTTTAATATAATATCCTGGATGAAAAGCAATTTTATCATTGAACTCTAAATAATTACTCATAATGTTTGCTCACCTCCGTAATTTCTATAATTTTCACTATTCCAGCTATCTGATCTATATTACATGGATTATAAGGATTTTTACTTTCGTCCAATGGTTGCAATATAATTCGCCATTGTTCTTTTCTTGATTTGACATCAATTGCAAAATATCCTTCTAAATCTCTTCCATTTTTATTCTTTAATTTATGAAAATGGAAAGGTGGCTGGACTATAATGTCTATAATATTTTCTGCATTTTCTAGTGCGTTAACACGTGCAAAAAAACTTCTTACAAGCAACTCATTTCCAGCAAACAATTTTTTTGCTGCTTTCATGTTAGTACATTGTAATTTCACTTTATCTGATGCATATACTAGTTCCAACTTCTTCTTCCTTTATTTCATATTACCTATTAGGTAATTTTATTTTATCAGTTAGAGATATTTTCGTCAAGTATTTTTTACACCACCTTAAACCTCTTACAATAAAAGAAAGAGGTGACGTTATCAGAAAGGTAATCTTAACATTGAATAGCAAGCTATCATCCCATTTATTCTATATAATGAATTCTTTCCTCATCAAAACGCTCTTTCGGCGAATATACTTGATCTGGATATCCACATGGCACAATTGCAAAAGATGTAAGTCCTTCTTTTATATGGATCACCTTATTCACTGCTTCTATGCGGTCTTTCAACGGTGCTATTCCAAGCCATACTGCCCCTAACCCCAAATCATCAATAGCAAGCAGCATATTTTGTGTCGCAATCGACGTATCAATTTCACAATAAGATGGAATCGCTGCATTAGTTTTATAGCAAACAACAAATGCCATTGGTGCATTACTAGCACATTGTGCATACGGACTTGTTTCTGCTAATGCTTTTAAAATCTCCTTATTTTTAACAACATAAAATTCCCAAGGTTGTTGATTTCCAGCGGACGGCGCCGCCATGGCAGCTTGTAAAATTAACTTAATTTTATCTTCTTCTACTTCTTTGTCCAAAAAATTTCTAACACTTGTTCTATGAAAAATTGATTCTACCATGATTTTCTCCTATTTTCTTCCAAAATACACTTTATTCTTCTATCCCCATAACAAACCCTAGTACAAGAGACAAAACTGCAAATAAAACGCCTGACACCGGCCAAATAATCCATGTCATGCCCCAATTCATAGTCCAAAAACTCCATCCTAGATAGATTGTTGTTATAATGCACCAATATATACCATATATTGCATCTAGTTTGTTCTTTACTTGTTTTTCTTTTCTTGAATATTCACCTTCTTGTAGTAATGTATCAAAACTTTCTTTTACAGTTTCTACTTGAATAATGATTTTCACACCAATCCCAACCAAAATTAGAAGAAGGGATACTAAAGATGTGGAAATATAATCATCTACTTCAATAAAGCCCGATAGAACAAGTGGAACAACTGCAATAATACAAAGAACAATACCACTCGCCATTCCTCTGGCATAAGTCTTTTCATGAGCACGCTGTTTTTCTTTTACCATACCACTCACACCATAGGCCGTTTCAAAACTTTCATTTTTTAAATATTTCATTGTATTTTCTTTTATATCATTCGTTACAAAAATATACACAGCGATTGCAACCATTGTAAATAAGAAAAACATCCCAATCCCACCTGCTACATTTTCTGAAAATGTTCCAATTTCCGAATCAGCAAGACCACATAAAAATACAAGCAATGATGGACTAACAATACACATTAATGTAGCATTCGCTATCTTTGGAGCTGTTTTTTTCTTCATCTCTAAATATGAACAGGCTTCTTCCATCGAAATACTTCGAATTCTATCCGTCTCCCCTGCAAATGTTGTATCCAGTGCAGGTTCCGTAAATTCTATATCCTCTTTTAAAAGATAGTCTGTTGTAACACAAAAAAGTTCTGCCATTTTAATAATTCTTTGTAAATCCGGGATAGATTGTGCACTCTCCCATTTTGATACTGCCTGCCTCGAAACTGCTAATTGTTCCGCTAACTCTTCTTGAGACCATCCATTCTTTTTTCTCTCATTTGTAATCTTATCTGCTAAAATCATAAACCATCCTCCTTTGATAAATCTTTTTCAGATTTTCTAGATTTATCATAGCAAAAATGACGGTTGCATACCACAAAGTCTAGCTTTCAATATGTCAACCGTCAGTTGCATTAAGTATATTTAGGAGATTGTAATTGTTAACTCCACTACCTTTCCCGCTTTACACCCGTTCTATTAATTCCTTAATCTTTTGATCAATCTGTGCAATTGTTTTTCTAAATTCATCATCGCTTTTTCCACTTGGATCTTCTAATCCCCAGTCTTCACGATGCTTGCATGGTAGAAATGGACATTCCACATTGCATCCCATAGTAATAACATAATCTACTTCTGGAATCTCTGCAAGTAATTTTGAACGTTGTGTTTGTTCCATATCAATATGATAAATTTCTTTCATTAAACGTACCGCATCTTGATTGATTTGTGGACGAAGTTGTGTTCCTGCACTATAGCTTTCAAATACTTCACTTCCATAATGTTTACCAAGTGCTTCTGCAATTTGACTTCTGCAAGAATTGTGTACACATACAAATGCTACTTTTGGCTTATTCATTGATTTTCACTCCTGATTTTTCTATTAGTTTTTTAACCTCATCTACAGAAAGCAATTTCCCATACGCCATTACTTTACTCTCAATTACAAGGGCTGGTGTTTGCATCACTCCGTATTTTGCAATTTGAATAGTATCTCCAATATTTAACACTTCATCGCTAAATCCTAATTCAGCTACTGCTTTTTTCGTGTTTTCAAAGGTATCTGCACTTTTTTTGCAACATGCTCCAAGTACAATAAATCTTGCATTTTCAATATCAGAAATACCACATTCCCCTCCACAACTACAAGTACCTTTTACAACTTCTGGATTGCTACCACAACAGCTTTCTTCTTTTTTCTTTCCAAATCCAAATAATTTCATACTAATTTTTCTCCTTTTTTATAATAATACATACGAAAATGCGTTGAATGTGTAACCAATTATAATGATACCAGTTACTACAATTGCAATAAATACTCCCAATAATTTTGGTTTTACTGCTTTTCTAAGCAAAATAATAGACGGAAGAGATAATGCGGTTACCGCCATCATGAAACTTAAAATAGTACCTACTCCTACACCTTTTGAAAAAAGTGCTTCTGCAATTGGTATCGTCCCAAAAATATCTGCATACATCGGAACGCCAACCGCAGTTGCTAATAATACAGAAAACGGATTATTCGTCCCTAAAATAGATTGTATGATTTCCTCTGGGATCCAGTTGTGAATTATTGCACCAATTCCAACTCCTACTAAGACATATAAAAATACCTTTTTTAAGGTAAAGAGCATTTGATCCTTTGCATACATCACACGTTCTTGTTTCGTTAAATCTGGTGCTTCAATATCAACACTTCCAGCACTTTTTATATATTGCTCCACTTCTTTTTCAAGACCAAGTTTATCAATAAAGGTTCCGCCAAGTACTGCAAGAACAATTCCTACCACAACATATGCAATGGCAATTTTGGGTCCAAAAACACTCATAAGAAGAATAAATGCACCCAAATCAACTAATGGAGATGAGATTAGAAAACTAAAGGTTACTCCTACCGGAAGCCCTGCACTTGTAAAGCCAATAAATAATGGAATCGAAGAACAGGAGCAAAATGGTGTTACCGTTCCAAGTAAGGCACCAAATAAATTCGCAAAAATTCCTTTGTATTTTCCAATGATCTTCTTTGTTCTTTCTGGTGGAAAATAACTTTGAATATAAGAAATAATAAAAATCAAGACTGATAAAAGCCATACAATTTTAATCGTATCATAGAAAAAAAACTGAACACTTGCACCAACTCTACTTGTAATATCAATTCCTAGAGAAGTTAAGATGGTTCCAACCAAATCATTTAGCCATTTCATGCCAAGTATTTGACTACTAAAAAACTCCCATACTACTTGCATACAGACACCTCCTCACACTCTCTAACTTGCGTTTTTCGAAATAATTCTTGTATCAACTCTTGGGCAACAGTTGTTCCCTCATTACTAAGAGAATAATGAGTCCATTTCCCTTCTTTTCTAGCCAAAACAATTCCGCTATCTACTAAAATTTTCATATGATGAGATATTGTCGGCTTTGTAACATCTAGTTTATCATAAATTTCACAAGCACACTTCTCCCCATCTCGTATGAGCTTAATAATTTCCACTCTGTTTTCATCACACAAGGCTTTAAATACTCTTGCAATTGCTGCATTTGATTCCATCTACTTCTCCATTTCCACTTCCTACTTCTTAGTACTCTATGATTAATAGTTCGATAATATTCTAACTATTGTGTATTATAAATAACAGTTAGATAAATGTCAACATGAGAATTCATTTCTTTCTAAATGAAGCAAACACTGTTTCATTTCTACTCCATAGGCATATCCAGTCAAAGAGCCATCCGCTCCAATTACTCTATGACAAGGTACAAGAATTGGCAATGAATTTTTATTATTCGCATTTCCAACTGCCCGAACAGCTTTAGGCGAATCAATGAGCGTTGCAATTTCCTTATAAGATCTCGTTTCTCCATAAGGAATTGTAAGCAGTGATTTGTAAACTGATTGCTGAAATGGAGTTCCTCTTAACGTATAAGAAAAATCAAATACTTTACGATTTCCATCCAAGTATTCTTTTATTTGCTTGTAAACATAATCGGTAAATGTTGTATTCTTCTTTTCTATGTGCTCTTTCAATACAAAAGATATTTCATAAATGGTATCTTCGATGTATCCTAGTTGCAAATAAGAATACTTGCAATTCGAAATTTCAATCTTATAATTTGCATATAAAAATGTCATCGCTCATTTCCTCTTTTCTATAAATTATATGCGTATTAAAAAGCACTTTTATTTTCGATAAAGTCACATATTGCTTCAACTGTAATCAACTGTTGCTCTTGCGTTGAAATGGTAGCATCTTGATCTTTCTTTTGCTTTCCATAATTTCCAAATTGCGCATGATTTCCACCCTTAATTTTCACAATGTGTTCTGCACCATCTATATGTTGTTCAAGGTCATCATTAAAACTTCCATATACCATGAGCGTATGTTCTGGCGAATACTCTCCATAAAGATACGCACCTAACAAAAGCAGTCCCTCTACTTTCTCAGGATTTTTCGAAGCATAGCTACTTGCCATAGCTCCTCCCATAGAGTGCCCCGCCATATACCATGACTTTATATTTGAAACTTTATCAAATACCAATTCTGCTGCATTCACATTAAAAATGGCCATATTTAGAGGCATTTCAACAAGAACACACGTATAATTTCTATTTTGCAACTCATGAAGTAGGGGTAAGTAAGAAATCGCCTCTACTTTTGCACCAGGATAAAAAATAATTCCAATTTCGTTTGAAGTATTTGGTGTTAGAATTGTCAAATTCTTTTCCGTAACAATGGATTCTTCCTCCAAGAGCATAACCGCCTCTTCTTCCGCATGATAATACTCATTGGCCCAAAAAAGAAATCCTAAAATAACTAGAATCGCTAATAAAACAATGGATACTAGACTATATTTGAATATTTTTTTCCGCATTCTAAAAACTCCTTTTCTTTTATTTTTTCAAGCATAACAAAATGCGCGTATTTATTCAATAATATAAACACGCGCACAAAAGTAAATTCATTCTTATTATTTTAAGTTGTAGTATTCCAAACTTCTTGTGCAATTTCTTTTACAAGTGCAAGTTTGTTCCATTGTTCTTCCTCAGTCAGTTTATTTCCAATTTCACAAGATGCAAATCCACATTGTGGACTTAAGTATAATCGTTCTAAAGGAATATATTTTTCCACCTCATGAATTCGATGTATAATCGCTTCTTTTTCTTCTAAAACTGGTGATTTCGTTGTAATGAGTCCAAGTACTACCTTTTTATTCTCTGGTACAAACGATAAGGAATCAAACGTTCCAGAACGTTCATCATCGTATTCTAAATAGAAAGCATCTACATTTGTTTTTGCAAATACATAAGGCGCAACCGAATCATATCCGCCGGATGAGGCAAATGTAGAATGGTAATTCCCCCTGCAAATATGCATGGTAAGTGCCAGATCTTCTGGTCGCCCTTCTATTGCAAGGTTATTGATTTTCAAGTATCGATTAGCTTCTATTTCAAGTGTAGTATTTAAGTCTGCAATCTGTTCCCAATACCCTTTATCTACAAGCATCCCCCATGTACAATCATCCAATTGAATATTTCGACATCCTGCCTCATATAATTCTGCAATTACTTGCTGATATGCAGTTGCAATATCTTGAATCAATTCATCATAATTTGGATATATTTTTTCTGTATTTATGCGATTATCACCACGATATAATTCTGCAAGCATTTGTGCTGGCGCCGGAATTGTTTGTCGAGCAGTCGTAGTATCATCTTCAAATTGTTTTACATATTTAAAATGTTCTACAAACGGATGGTGTTCTCCCGAGATTTTTCCCGTAAGAGCAATAGACCCTTTTGTCGTTTCTTCCCCATGAAAGAAATAACCATGTTCTAATTCAATTTCTTCCACACCGTGAAATCCCCACATAAAATCTAAATGCCAATAACTTCTACGAAATTCTCCATCTGTTATCACTGGTAAGTTTGCTTCTTTTTGTTTTTGGATCAACGTTTTAATTTCATCATCTTCAATATTTTTTAATTGTGATGCTGTAATGACACCTTGTTGAAACTCCAATCTTGCTTTTTTCACTCGTTCTGGTCTTAAAAAGCTACCCACAATATCAAATCTATGTGGTGCCACTTTTTTCTTTGTAGTATACATCCCATTCCTCCATTTCTTTTCTCTCATATACTATAAATTATTTGGACCATTTACGATAATACATGTTTTCTATCGCTTGTTATAGCTTTAAACTATATCCATTCTAATGCTTTCTTAATATGCGCATCCCAAAAATCCCAATTATGCGTTCCTGGTTCTTCCAAGTAATAAAGAGTTGCATGATTTTTTTCTAAAAACTTTTTAAATCTTCTATTTTGCTCTAATAAAAAATCATCCACTCCAATTGCCATATAAATACTTACCTCTTTCTTCTTTTGTAAAAACAAATATTCTGGATCAAACTCACTGCCAACCACATCATCTAACGATCCAAAAATTCGTTCATAAAAACTTTTTTTTCGCCACGGAATATCTGCCTCTTCAAACGCTTCTGGTATTGCATAACTCATAATCGAACCGGATAACGATACAATTTTACTAAACGTTTCACTATATTTTAATCCATTTCGAATAGCACCATATCCACCCATAGAAAAACCACCAATAAATGTATCTTCTCTTTCTCTTGATAATGGAAACAAATTTCTTGTCACTTCCACTATTTCTTTTCCAACAAATTCTCCCCATCTTTCTGTCGGTGAATTATCTACATAAAAATTATTATTTCCATCTGGCATAATAACAGCTATTTTATTTTTTACTGCATATTCCTCAATTCTAGATCCGTAAAGCCAATCGTGCTCATTTCCACAAATCCCATGTAAAAGATAAATCGTTCTTAACGGTTTCTTTAATTCATATGGTTCTGGATTTGGTGCCAAAAAATTGGAACCATGATCTTCGAACGGAACAATCGCTGTAAAAGAAACAAAGCCCCCTAATGCATTTGAATAATATCTACTTGAAACAGTTGCCATAATCGTTCTCTCCCTCTTCCCCTACTCCTTTATATTTTTTCATTTTGTCTGTGTATGTCTGGATCTTCATAATTATCCATAAAATCCGCACCTAAAAATGTAATACGTTCTGCAAATTTAATTGCATCTGGAACCGTAAAAACAGATACAACATTTTCAAAAGATAAGTCTTCTATATAATTAAGAATTTCCATCGGAAATCCTCCTTCTAATACAAGACACTCTGGAAATAATAATTTGTAATTAAGCACATCTCTTGGATGCGGTTTCATTACAACAATTTTCCCCGATCCATATTCTTTTACAATATCTCTAAATAGTTGCTCTCTCGTTTTCAAATCACAAAGCGGTTCTGTTAGTACTAAAATTTTTCCTTGCGCTTTTGCATATCCATGAATACTTTCTTTTATTGCATTTAAATTTTCAATAAAAATAGAAACAAGTACTTCATACTCTTCTTTTTTTACATTTGCAATTAATTCGGCTCTTGACTTCTCAATATATTTCTTACATGGATATTGCAAACACGAAATATTATTCACTTCCATATCTAAACAATACTTACCATATCCATTTTGTATAAAAATTAAATTTAGATTTGACATTAGTGCTTTCAAACGAAAAGCCCCCCTATTATCGTATCTTGCAGTATCGTATTGTTTGATGCAATTAAGACCATCTTCTAACGCATGGTAATATATTTTTTTATAATTTAAGTAATATCCTATGGGATCCGAATCACAAAACACATAGATATCTTCAAATTTTCTTAAATCTACTGGAATAAATTTTTCTTGAAGTTTACCAAATTTTTTCGTGAATATGATTCTTGCAAACATATTTATAATGATGTTTCCACGGTCCACTCGGTATTTTTTTAACTCTTCAAATTCTTCTTCCGCTTTTTCATGATACTCATATACAGCTTCAAATAAATTCGATTTTTTTGCTCTTATTATTAAATTCCCAAAGTCATTTGACATAGAACTCAATAGTAAAGTCGCTTTTTTTCTTTCTGAAACCGGTAAATTCAACTCTTTTATCACTGCAATATACACATGATAGAATGTATGGCATATATAAACTCTCTTTTTCATATTTTTTCACCTTGCAATTTATCTTGCATATTTTTTATTTCAAATTGGTATTTTTTACCTTTTATATTTTTTTGCAAGAAAATATTTCATTTTTCGACATTTTTATTGACTTATCACTTTCATTTTGCTCTTAATTTTCTATAAAACCAAAGCAATTTGTAGTAACACCAGAAAAAAATAGTTGATTTCATATGAAATCCAATTAATTTCCTTTCCTCCTCATGTACGCGCTCTTTGTAGTATTTATTTTTCCTAAATTCAGGAAATGTTGCTTTCATTTCAGATGACATTTTCTTCAAAAATTGATACTTTTGTTTCTTCACTCCAACCATATACGAAAATAATGTATTCACATAAAATAAAATAACAAATGTTATTTCCAATTCTTCTTTATAATCTTCATAATATCCATACTTCTTTGCTTCAGCAATCATGATTCTTGCAGCTTGCATTCGATCTTCACATCGTTCTTTTGTAATCGTGTGGACTGTAGATGCATCATGTTGATAATAATAATAGAGTGGTTCTTTCACATATTCAAAATGAGTTGCACGCATCATCCAACTTTTACATAATGCATTATCCTCATAAAACATATCTTCTGGAAATCTAGATGGAATTCCATAAATAATCTCTCTTTTATAGATTTTAACTACTAAACTTCCACCATCCAACAAAAGAGATTTATATTTTTCCTTTGTTAATACACCTGTTTGTTCTTCTTTATTATTATGCACAATTTGACCAATCTCCATAGAATGATGATTCGTCAAATGATAATCACAGCCCACCATATCTGCCCCTGTATCTTCGGCTCTTTCTAAGAGGCGCTTATACATATCTTTTGCAATCCAGTCATCGCTATCAACAAAGCCAATCCATTCTCCTTTTGCTTCTAATAATCCAAGATTTTTTGCTCCACCTTGTTTTTTATTGCGCTTAGATGCAACTACTTTGATTCGTTCTGGATATTTCATTTCATATTCTTTTAAAATTTCCAACGAATTATCTGTAGAACAATCATCAACTGCAATTATTTCATAGGAATCTATAGTTTGTGCAATAAGAGATTCTAGACAATATGTCAATTTATTATCTGATGCCATATTGTAGACAGGTACAATAATGCTTAGTTTTATCATAGTAAATTACTCCTTTGCATAAAAGAGTGCGATTGATCTTACTGCTTCTATCACATCTTCTACATCTTGATCACTCATACCATAATATAATGGCAAACTAATAATTTCTTCATATAAAGCTTCCGCTTTTGGACAAATTCCCTTTTTATATCCTAATCTTTCATAATGCGAAAAATAATAAGTTGGGATATAGTGAACATTACACATTATATTTTCAGCTGCTAATGCCTGAAAAAATTCCAAACGATTGATGGACAATTTTTTCGTATTTAATCGTAAAATATAAAGATGTCTTGTTGTTTGGGATTCTTTTATCTCTTCCTGTATAATCAACTGAGGTATTTGGCTAAACGCATCATTGTACTGCGTTACAATTTCACTTCTTCTTTTTGAAAAAACGTCTAATTTATCTAATTGCGAAAGTATAAGCGCTGCTTGAATATCTGTCATACGATAATTATAACCTAATGCTACTTGATTATAATACCAAGGTCCTTCACTTTCTTTTTCTAACATGGATTCCTCTCTTGTAATTCCATGAGAGCGATATAACAATAATGCTTCATAAAGAGCTTTATCATTCGTCATAACAGCTCCGCCTTCTCCACCTGTAATGGTTTTTACAGGATGAAAACTAAAGGTTGTCATATCAGCAATACTTCCAACCATTTTTCCGTTATATTTAGTACCAATCGAATGTGCACCATCTTCAATTAAAATTAAATCATGCTCTTTACAAATTCTTGTGATTTCATCTAATTCAACGGCTTGTCCAGTAAAATCAACGGCAACAACTGCCTTTGTTTTGTCTGTAATCTTTTTTTCTATTTCTTGTGGGTCAATATTATACGTTGTTTCTTTTATATCTGCAAAAACAGGGGTTGCACCACAATATAATGCACAGTTTGCACTTGCTGCAAATGTAATAGGTGTTGTAATCACTTCATCATTTGTTGAAACTTGTGCCGCAAGGCATGCAATATGAAGCGCTGCTGTCCCATTGCTAACAACTACGGCATATTTCGCACCCGTCATTTCACATAATCGTCGTTCTAATTCTACAATTTTAGGTCCGCATGTTAAAAAATCACTTCTTAGTACCTCTTCGATTGCTTTATAATCCGATTCATCTAAATATTGATGTCCATAAAATATTTTTTCATTTCTTATTGGTGTTCCACCACAAATCGCAAGTTTTCTCATGATTTATTCTCCCTTCTTTTGAAAAAATGGTATGCACTTACGCATACCATCTCTAATTGTTTCTTATTTTTCTAAATCTACTGTTTTAATTAATTCTTTCATCTCTTCAATACTTAACCATTCTGTATTGTTGTCTGAGCTATAAGAAAATCCTTCTGGAACTTTTTTTCCATTTGGATTTGGTTTTTGTTTTTCATTCCAAACCATTTGTGGATATACTATAAAGTGATTTTCAAATTCATATGTTGTCATTGAATCTTCTACTGTTACCATAATCTCATGTAACTTTTCACCTTCTCTTATACCAACTTCTGGCATTTCACATCCCGGTTTCATAGCTTGTGCTAAATCCGTAATTTTAAAAGATGGAATTTTGCTAATAAATGTTTCTCCACCTGTCGCTTCTTCTAATGCTTTGATCACTAGTTTTACACCTTCTGTTAAACTAATCCAAAAACGTGTCATGCGATAGTCTGTAATCGGAAGTTCACTAGCTCCATCCTTAATTACTTTGTTGAAAAATGGAATAACAGATCCCCTACTACCCGCTACATTCCCATAACGAACAATAGAAAAGTTAATATCGCGTTCTCCAGCATATGCATTGGCAGCAATAAATAATTTATCTGATACAAGCTTTGTCCCACCATAAAGATTAACAGGATTTACCGCTTTATCTGTAGATAGTGCAACTACTTTTTGAACTTTACTGTCTAATGCAGCCTCAATCACATTTTGTGCACCCACAATATTTGTTTTAATTGCTTCATTTGGATTATATTCACATGCTGGCACTTGCTTCATAGCAGCTGCATGAATGATGTAATCCACCCCTACTACTGCACGTCTCATGCGTTCTAAATCTCTTACATCACCAATGAAAAAACGAAGCTTTTTGCTGTATTCTTTAAATTCATTCGCCATCATCCATTGTTTAAACTCATCTCTTGAGTAGATAATAATCTTCTTTGGATCGTAATGGTTTAATACATATTTAGTAAAGGCTTTTCCAAATGAACCCGTTCCGCCTGTAATTAAAATCGTTTTATTATTTAACATTAAATTTGTCCTTATTCCTTTCAAATCTGTGGAAAATTATAGCATATTACCCTTTAAAAAGCAATGAAATTGTCTTACCCATCTAGGCGCAATAGTAAGTAAACATAAATATACCTTTTCTTTTTTCGTCAAATAGGGATTTCGAATCATCTTCCCTATGTTTCTTCGTAAATATTGTTTCACTTTTTCATAAAATTTATTTTCTTTTTTCATCATAGAAATAGGAATGTGCAACATGTATTCCAATCTTTGATAAAAAGAAAACCGTAATCCTTGTTTTTCTAGCAAAGGATATTGCTGTCGCACTAGTTGTAACGCATAATCTGAATTTTCTACAATATCTAAAAATACACTTGGAAAATAATTTTTATCCTTCGTCCTTGTATTACTTCCTATGCGATAACAAACGTGATAGAACTTTTCTGGAACAACATACACCCCTTCCACTTCACGAAGAAGTTGTAACATTAGAAAAAAATCTTCATTTAGTTTTCCTTCCGGGAAGTTATGCTTCCATAAAAGATGGCGTTTGATTAATTTTGTGCAAAAAGAACAATCTCCTTTATGCATCAATAAATCTTCTAAAAATTGTTCGCTTTTTACAAACGTTTCTTTCGGTACAACTTGGCAAACATCAGGCAACTCATTTCCATCTTCGTCTACTTCATCTCTAGCTCCTTGGACTATTTCATATTTGCCATTGATGGCTGCATTTACTAAAGTTTCATACATGGTAGGCGAAATAAAATCATCACTATCTACAAATCCAATAAAGTCACCTTTTGCTTTCTTAATTCCAAAATTTCTAGCGCTAGATGATCCACCATTTTCTTTGTAAAAATAAAAAATATTAGACGCTTCCTTTGCTAGTTCCTTACAATATTCAGCACTTTTATCTGTGGATCCATCATCAACTAAAAGTATTTCTATTTGTTTATATGTTTGTTGTTTGATGCTTTCAATACATTTCTTCAAATATTTTTCTGTATTATAGATTGGCACTACAACGGAAATTAGCGGTTGATTCATGTTTACATCCTCTCTACTTTTGCGATGGAAAAAGGACCTTCCTTTGGTGGATTGCAACATCCTTTTTTCCAATTTTCATAAAAACGAAGTAATTCTTTTGCTGCACATTTTTCATTCCATGTATTTTTTATTGTTTCATATGCACCAATACCTAGTTCTTTTATCTTCTTTTTATCTTCCATCAGTGTAATTACTTGATTTTCAAACTCAGCGTATCTTCCCTTTTCATAAATCAAACCATTTTTCGAATGTTGAATTAAAAATGGAGCTGCACCTACTTGACGATTTACAACACATGCACACCCACTATTCATTGCTTCATTTACAACAGCACCCCATCCTTCTAGATGATTACTTGTAAATAAATGAATATGCGATTGTTCCATAATGGTTCGAACTTTATTTGGTGGGAGAAATCCACAAAAGGTAACATATTTTTCTAAGTTATCCACTTTTACTTGTTTGTATAGCATTTCTTCCATTTCACCAGATCCAATCATGTGAATATGAAATTTATAGTTTCTTTCTTTCATTCTTTTTGCAAGCCGTATTACAAATTCTGGGTGTTTTAATGGCAAAAATCTACCTGCCCATACAAATTCTACACACGATTCTACTTCTTTCTTTTTTTGAAAAAGCTCTTTTATATCATAAGAAATAAATTCTGGAAAGTATCCAAATTGAAATTTTTTATTTGGATATGCATGAATAAGCGCAAAATCAGATGCTACGTATCCACCTGCACATAAAAGATACACCGATTTTTTACGAAAACGAATATGTTCTTTGTATTTTTTAAGTAATCCTCTTGGCGAAATCATTTTCCATTGCCCTTCTCGATAAATACGTTCGCTAATTCGAATCGTTAATTTGTCACTTTCCAAACGATTTACAATAAGATCTTCTCTCTCCATCCATCCAACAAGTAAGATGTCACTTTCATCAATCCATGTTTTACAAGAATCAAACTCATGGTTCAAAGAAGATACATATGGAAGTTTGTTTTCTACTTGCCATCCCATAGCAATTCGCTCCTCTTCCATTGGAATCGTTTCAATAAAATGATATTCCACACCTTCCATGTGATACAATTCATTAGAAAACGGAATTTGATGATGGTTGATGTAATTAGAAATCATTGTAATTTTCATATCATCTCCTTATTTCTTCAAGATCTTTTCGTAAATCTCTAGAAGTCTTCGATAATTATTTTCTTTATTATGCGTACATTTTGCTTGTTCTTTTCCTGCTTTTGATAAAGCATTTGCCAAATCATCATTTGAAAAGATGTTCTCAATACAACTCTTTAATTCGTCTATATTTCCCTTTTCAAATAACAATCCACTCGTTCCATCTACAACCAAATCTGGTATCCCACCTATTCTTGAGGCAACAACAGGTACGCCAAGCAACATTGCCTCTCCTACAGAATTTGGTGAGTTCTCTAAAGAAGATGGACAAACAAAAATATGGCTTTGCAAAAATACTTGTTTCATTTGCTCTTCTTCTAATTTTCCTAATACCGTAACAAAATCTTCTAATTGATATTTTTTAATTAATCCTATTAAATACTTTCCATACGCAGAACGTTTCACTTTATCTTTCAAACTCTTATTACTTATAATGCTATTTCCAGCAATCACTATTTTAACCTCTTTAAATTGCTTTAAAAGAAATGGCATAGTTTCTAATAAATAATGAAGTCCCTTTAATGGATAATCTCCTTGACTTATAAAAATCTGATACTTTTTGCAAGTATCAATGGACCACGTACCTTCATAAAAAACACCACGCATCGTTTCATTCATTTTATAATACGTAGCACAAGGAACAATATCACCTGTTATCTTTTTATCAAATGATGTTCTTCCTGTAATATTTCCTGCATTTTTCAATGCTTTTATTTCTAATTCTCCACGTATTCTAAATTTCTCCTGCTGCATATACAACGTATCTTTTTTCACAAGATCCCTGAATGTTACGCTTTTTTTTACTCGCTCTGGTAAGTCCGCCATATATGAGTTTGCACACTCACTAATAATCCCTTGAATCCCTATTAATACTTTCTTTGGATTATTCACAGCTTCTACCATCGCTAATGTATGTGCATATTCTGTTCCGAAGATATGCACGATATCTGGCTGAAATTCGTCATATATTTTCTTAAATCTTAATTTAACTTTTTCATCTTCAATATGTGGATTGCTTTGATCTTCTGAATATCCAAAACAAGAAACAAAAAAATCATTTGTAAATGGAACGGTATCTTTCCAGTTTTCAAGGTCTTTTTTCACTGGTATACATATTCCTAGCTCTATCTCCTTTTCTTCTGATGCAATTTTTTCAAGTGTCCCTGTAATCCATCCTTCTTTTACACTTGACTCTTCTTTTAAGTACGTCCCAACAAAAGGAAGCATTACATTACATAACCATAGTATACGCATTACTTTGCTCCTTTCTTTTTTATTTCATAACACTTGTTTTTTATTTTATTATACATTGGCGCAAGATGTTTACTTTCTGCAATCTTTGTTCGAAGAAAAGAAAGTGTAACAAGCAGAATCATTTTATATTTCCATCGTCTTATTCCCATATATTTTTTTGTAATGATCTCATGTTCTTTTTTTGACTGTATTCGATTTTCTTTTGTTTCCGAAAATCCACCACCCTCATAATTTGCAATAAGAATAGTCATATGAATGGCTTTCGCTTTTTTTTCATAAATTGCATGCAAAAAATGTTCATAATCTGCACGCACTTTAAACTCTATATGATACCCTCTTTCTTCAAATAAATGTTTGTGATAAAAACAGACTTGATGGCACGGAACATTTCTAAATAACGCAAATTCATTGATTTGTGGAACAGAATGAACCGCTACTTTTTGCAAAAGATTAAACTGATCTCCATAATAAATTTCATAAGCTTTATTTTTTTCTATAAATCTCGCAACATGTTCTAGAACATATGGATCACAAAATGTATCTCCGCAATTTAAAAACAAAAGATACGTTCCATTTGTATGTGAAATTGCTTGATTCATTCCATCATAGATACTTTTATCTTTTTCTTCAAAGAGCTTAATGCGGCTGTCCTTATATAATTTTTCATTTTTTTTGAAGTGCTCTATGCTAGAGTCTACGGAACCTCCATCTTTTATAATAATCTCAAAATGAGGATACGTTTGTTCTATAATACTTTCTACTGTTTCTACTAATTTTTTCCCTGGATTTAAAGCTACTACAACAATACTAAAAAATTGATTCTGCATTCAAAAATTCCTTTTCATAAAATAACCACGATTTATATGGCAACACTCGAACACCTACTTCGCTTGCACTTCGCAAAAATAGTAAAAAATATACGATACAAGTTATAATTACAACTCCTGTAATAATCGTCTTCTTTTTCCCTTTTTCCATCTGATAAAGCAATGCTGGAATAAGTAACATGTGCGGAGTAATTAAGTAGTATCCAAATCTTCCGACAAGCGGAAGAAACGATCCAAATAAATAGACCATACTTGCTAAAACATTTAATTTCGCATAAAATAGTGTTTCTTTCCTTTTTTGTACTTCTTTCAAACATATCACACATAAAATAGCAACAACAACACAACGAATGAATGTCATCAAATTTCCTTCAATGCCACTTTCTGTTTGCAAATATATCGTATCGCGATAAGATGGATATAAGATCAACGCGATTTCTAATATCACATTTTTTAATAATACGGATGCGATTCCAACAATCCCCAAGAAGCATATAAACCATTTTTTCCATCTCATAGTTGCAATAAAATAAAGCGGTAGTACTACTAAAACAGATTTATGAAACGTGGATAAGAAAAGAATACATACGATAAATTTTCCATACTCTTTTCGCATAAGATAGCGAATAGAATATAATACTGCTGCCAAAACAAAATAGTAACGCACTGTATTAAATGTCCTAAAATAAATTCCTAATGTCATAAATAGAAAAAAAACAAATCCAAAGGATTCACTTTGTTCATACATTACCTTCAAGAACAACAAAATGGTGAAAAAAGCAAATACTGCAAATACTGCAAGATATACTTCTCCACCTAAGAGTGTATATATGGCTTTTACAACCGCATTGTATCCCATTTCCGTTACAACGTGTCCACCAACATATACTTCATGAAAATTGTCTACATATGTTCCATAGTCATTTCCCACTTCAATTCTAAGTGCAGAAAGTAAGAATAAAATGGAAAAAATAAGAAAAAGGCATATTGTATTTATCCCTTCTCTTCTTGTCCCTCTATAGTCGCCATCGTTTTTTATAAAAAAGGCAATGGCACAAGTACTTGCTGCAATTAAAAAATACATTATCATTTCGCGTCCTTTATTCCCTTTTTCATGAGCTTAAAAGCTTCTTTTCTTGAAATGTCATTACACATTTTTTTGCCATGTGCTGCCAAAAATCGTATTGCTAAAAGCGTAGCTAACATTCCATATAAATATCTATATAATATTCCTCTATCATAAAAAAACTTTTCGGTATAACCGCTAAACCAAGTAGATGGTCTGCTGATTTCTCTTCCTATACAAATAGGAAGGGCATATATTTTCAATCCTTTTTTTAGACATTCTTGCAAAAACAAACTATCTTCTCCATTGCTATATTTTGCACCACCACCAAAAAGCAAAGAAAACGTTATATTCTTCTTGTGTATCTTTTCTCGCCTCATAGCAAAGCTATATGTTGGATAACGTCCACAATTATACCAGTGTACTTGTTTTTTTTTCGTAGTAAAATATGTTTTTCTCTCTTCTTCTACTTCCATATTAAATAACAACACATCTGCATCCGGATTATTTTCAAATGCTTGAAGAATCAAATCACAATATCCATCATCATAGACGATATCATCATCTCCAAATAAAATAATATCTGCAGTTGCTCGTTGCAATGCAGTATTTCTTGAAAGTCCCACACCTTTTTCCTTTAATGTATAGGCTTTTATATTATAATCCTTATGAAAAATATCATCAATTTTATTTTTATTGCTCTGATTTACAATGATTGCATTACATTCTAAATTCATTTCCTTTGGTAAGAACTCTACTTCTTTATTGACTGCAGATATTAATATTTCCATCGTCATTTTTTGTTTCGTATCCATGAATCTACCTTCCTTCAATACCATTTTGCAAACCATTTTGGTGAATCTGTAATCCTCGCAACTAACTTACACTTCTTACAATCTCTTACTTGTATACTCGTTAAATAACGTCTAAATTCTTGTTTGCTAATTGTTCCAAAAGGCACACAAATCATTCCAGTGACTCCATTTCTTAAAGATTCTACTTCTACACCAGTAAGAATTGTTCCAAACTCAATTGTAATATACTTCTCCTCAAATTGATTGGTAATTACAAAAATTCCAAACTCCTTTTCAATGTCACTTTCAACATAAATTTTATCTTTTAAAATAAAATACAACCAAAGTCCACAAAAACTAAAAATCAATCCGATTATTCCACCAAGCATACTTGCATTTTTTACTTTATCATATTTATATACTATGACAGCTTCTCTATTTGTCCATGGTTCTATCATTTCTAACATATCGATTTTATCTGCAAAACTTGGTAATGCTTCTCTAAAGTAAGAAGAAATTTCGTTTGTAAGATTTTCATCCGCTGTTTCTACTACAATTGTTAATATTCGATAATCACTTAACATTTTTGCTGAAATAGATTCTAACACAACTTCCTTTTCAATCAAATTGTTACTTAATTCTACCACCTTATCTATAATAGGATCTGTTTTTAAAATAGTTCCCCAAGTATACGCATTGTAATAATCATCTGCTCTATCAAATTCATCAAAATTAAACGTAATATAATACTCATTTTCTGCAACGTATTGTATCTTGTCCTCTTTTAATGATGCATATACTTGGTAGATTACTCCACCAAGCATCATTCCAAGAAGTATTCCACAAAGAAGCAAATAAGATTTTCTTAAATAAAGTAATATGAATTTTTTTAAATCAAAACCATTTTCGTAATAGGTGTGTTCTAACTTATTCTTTTCTTTCATTCTTGTCCTCTTTTTTGGCTGTTGTTTGATTATGATCAATTCCTTCCGTGCTTTCTGCTTTAAAGAGAATTTTTAACGTCAACATCATCAATTTCAAATCCAACCAAATGGAATATGTTTCAATATAGGATAAATCTAACTTCAATTTATCTAGCGGAGTTGTATTATACTTTCCATATACTTGCGCATATCCTGCAAGTCCTGCCTTTACTTTTGTTCGCAATAAAAATTCTGGCATTTCCTTCACATATTGAGCAATGATTTCTGGACGTTCTGGACGTGGTCCAATAAAGGACATTTCTCCTTTTAAAATATTATAAAGTTGTGGCAATTCATCAATACGCACTGCACGAATAAATTTTCCAAACGGAGTAATTCTAGCATCATTTTTTGTTGCCAAACGTGCCACTCCATCTTTTTCTGCATCTAAATTCATACTTCTAAATTTTATAATTTGAAATTCTTTTTGTCCTCTTGTACAACGTACTTGCTTATACAATACTGGGCCGCCATCGTACAATTTAATAATTATTGCAGCAATCAATTGTATTGGCAATGTAATAATTATTAGAATACTGCTACAAAATAAATCAAGCAATCGTTTTGCGATCCTTTGCTCAATGGATAATGCATATTCCCTTGTAAGCAAAATTGGTGTATCAAATAAATGCAATTGATCTGCACCTTTGATTAAAACATCCGTAATTTTAGGCATCAAATAAATTCGAATGGATTCTCCATAACAAAATTTCAATAATTTATTGCGATCATCATTTGGTAGATCCCATAAAATTACACCTTTATAATGAAGTGCTTCTTTTTTTATTTCTTCTAAGCCTTCTTTTATATGAATGGTCTTTACGATTAAATATTTATCTTTTCTACTTAAAAACTTTTTTTCAATATCTTCAATTGGTCTATCTCCATGAATAAAAAGAAGCGCTCTTGGTGGAAATGACTTTTTATAAAATGCATTACAACAATATGTCCATAATGCTGCTACCATAATTTGAAAAATCGTCATTGTAATAAGTGGTCTAGCGTATACAAGCTTTACTTCTGTAATCGAATATTGAAAATACGTAATTAGATTCACACATATCAATGAAAATACTTGTGAAAAAAACACTTCTAACGGTTTCAAATAACCAATTTTTAGTCCTCCATACGTTGTATCAAAGAAAAACAATAATACAAAGTATATTCCTACCATTAAAATATGGCCCCAAAAATAAAGATGAATATTATACATAATTTTCATATGATAAATATTAATCCAGGTATATGCGTAGATTCCCACTAAAATACAAATCCCAAGCATCGACAATCCTAAAATTATTAACCTCTTTAGCGACTCTTTTCTATTCATAATAAAATTTAAATCCTCATTTCTTTTCCTGTTCTTAAATTCTTCTAAGTGTTGCTTTTATGGCCCATCTTATCAAATGATAACAACTTTTTATTAAGCTCAATTGTTCAACGTTTCGATAAAGATACCAAATACGCTTTATTGCAATTATTTTATTAGATGACAGTGAATTCTTTGGTCTACGATATATCACAAGACACTCCTTACATCCATATCCTACAATTCCCGTTTTTAAAATTTGCCACCAAGTTGCACTATCTTCACTTGGTACATTTGGCATTTCTAATATTTCATTTGACACTTTCTTTCTATCAATCAATACGGTAGATGTAAAGATAACGGTTCTTGATAATGCATCGTTATATGTGATGCGTTCTGGAACAGTAACAATTTTTCCAGTACCAATTGCTTTCTCATCACCAAATTCATAAGATGAAAATACAAATGCACACTCTTTTTCTTCCATAAATGCTAGTTGAATTTCTAATTTCTCTTCTTTCCATACATCATCTGCATCAAGATATGCAATTTTGTCACCTTTTGCTTCATACAATCCAGTATTTCTTGCCTTTGCAGCACCCTCATTCTTTTCCTTTTTAATCAATCGGATTCTTGTATCTTTTTTTTCTTTTATAATTTCTTCTATATATTCTAACGTTCCATCACTTGAGCAGTCGTCCACTAAAATAAGTTCCCACTCTTTATATGTTTGTTTACAAACCATTTCAATCGTTTCTTTGATGTATTCTTTCGCTTTAAATACTGGAACAATAATACTAACCATATTATATTTCTTCTTTCAATAAGTAAATTGGTCTATGCTTTACTTCTAAATATGTTTTTGACATATATTGTCCAATGATTCCAATACAAAATAATTGCACCCCTCCTACTAAGGAAATAATGCATACAAGTGATGGCCATCCACCAACTGGATCTCCCCATATACTTGTTCTTACAATAATAATAACGATTAAAATAATGGATAATAGACAAAATACAACACCCATTACTGCTGATATTGCAAGAGGAGCCGTGGAGAATGCAGTAATTCCTTCAATGGAATATAAAAATAATTTCCAAAAACTCCATTTCGTTTCTCCATATATTCTCTCTACATTTTCAAATTCCAACCATTTTGTGGAAAATCCAACCCAACCAAAAATTCCTTTTGTAAATCGATTGTATTCACCCATTGACAAAATACTATCTACAACTTGTCTCGTCATTAGACGATAATCTCTTGCTCCATCTACAATTTCAGTCTTTGAGATCTTATTCATAATTTTATAAAAAGCTCTTGCAAAAAAAGAACGAATAATTGGTTCTCCTTTTCGACTTACTCTTCTAGTTGCAACAGAATCATATCCTTCCATAATATAAGAAAACATTTCTGGCAGCAAAGATGGCGGATCTTGCAAATCTGCATCCATCAATACAACATAATCACCTTTCGACTTTTCAAGACCTGCATAAATAGCTGCTTCTTTTCCAAAATTTCTTGAAAAAGATAAAAGTCTTATTCTGCTATCTTCTTGAATCAATTCTTTTACATGTAAAACAGTATTATCTTTTGAACCATCGTCCACAAAAAGAATTTCAAATTCCAAATCATTTTCTATAAAAAAAGACGTATTTTTTAAAAATTCCTTGTAAAAGTAAGAAATATTTTCTTCCTCATTATAACACGGAACAATAACACTTAATAATTTCATATACTTACCAAACCTTTCTTCCTACTTAACTTGCTCAAAAATATAATACGATTCATTTTCATAAACTTTCTTATATCTATTTTCCTCTATTTTGATTGTTTCGTTTTGTTTTATAACAATATACTTACAATCGTAAAGTAGGGCCATCTCAAATATCTGTGGCAAAAATTCACCCGACTGATTCATTATTTCATATATTCCAATATATTCTTCTGGATACTCATCTAAAATTCCAAGATCCATATTGGCTGTGTAGAGATTTTTTCCATATAAATATTTTAAATCATATTCGGTCATTCTACCATAATCTAAAATATCTCGATCCGCAAGAATTACACCTTCTTTTTCTTTTAAATAGTCAAGTACTTCATATACTTGTTCCGGAATAAATCGTCCTGTTTTTGAATATGCTCTATTTGAAGTGATACCAAAAAAACTTCCTGCCATCCCTATAATCATTACATAAACTAATAGAATTTTCCAAACTTTTTTTTCTTTTAAGAATTTTTCATATAATAGACACATTGCAAGTGGAATTACTACTAGTTTTCCCAATAAAAGAGAAATCAAAAAGATTTTTTTCTCCTTTGTCTTTCTAACATACCATATAAGAAATATACTTCCAAGTACATGTAGCAAAAAATAGTTTCCTACTAACTTTTCACTCTCTAGCAGAACTTGTAAAGTTGATCGTGGCGATGCTAAAAACAAACAAGATCCCGCCATACAAATCGCCACGATTAAAGTGCGAATCTTTCTATTACTGGTAATGATATAATAAATGAGATATGGAATCGCAAGAAATGTTATAAGGATTTCTCCTCGATACCCATAATTAAAAATTCTAGTTCCAATTGAAGTCAATGCATAATCTCCTGATACCATCAAAAGCAATACAAGAAATAAAAACATCTGCTTTATTCTTAATTTTGTCTCAAAAAACAAATTACTATAACATGTCGCTAGTGCAAAAATCAATGTAACTGTGATCATACTGCCACATCCATATACAAGTTCCATAGCATCTACATGAAATACATTTGCAATTGCTGCATAGAACAATGGCAATGTTATAATCTTCTTTGATAAAATTAAACCTTGTTGATATATAGTTCCAGTCAGTGGATGTATAATATTCATATTATCTGAAATGACACTTGCTTGTACTGTTTCAAGAAATGCATCATTTCTTGTTCCTACTGTATATTGCATAATAATCACAAAAATAAGAAGCAAGAAACATCCATTGATCAAATACATCGCCTTATCGTATTGTATTTTTTCCCTTACTTTTTTTTGTTTTCGAAAACAAAATAGACCTACAAGTGCTGCAAATCCCAATCCACCTAAAACAAAAGCACTTACAATCTCAAACGATACTCCAAGTATAGTGGCTCCAAAGAAACAAAGTCCCTGAAATAAAAAAATAGAAAAGAAACCAGTCAAGTAATATTCTGCCCAACTAGATTCTTTTCTTCTTTGTTCTATTGTTATTATTAAATTTCCTACAAAAAAAGCTATTATTCCTAATACGATTGCAATTAAAATCGCTGTAACCATTTTATCACCTAATTATTTCTTCCTTCAATATATTAGGGATATTTTATCATAATTATTCACTAAAGTCCAAACGAACTTTATCTGCCACTCTTGCTATGTATTCGCTATTTGTGGGGCGTACTTTTCCTTCTGCTACAGAATATCCAAAAATCTCATCAAATGCTTCAACATTGCCTCTTACCCAAGATACCTCAATTGCGTTTCTAATCGCACGTTCTACCTTTTGATCTGTTGTTTTAAATTTTTTTGAAATTTCTGGATATAGTAATTTTGTTACACTTCCCACCAACTCCATATTTTGTTCTGTCAAATATATCGCTTCTCTAAGATAATGATAACCTCTTAAATGTGCGGGTACCCCAAGTTCTAACATTAATTTTGTAATATAACGCTCTAACTGGAGTCGTGGTATATCTTGAATATCCATATTCTTTCTTCTCCCTTGATATTATTTACTTTTTTTGCGATTAGTAACATAATAGCAAAAGAGTTTGTATTAGTAAAAAAGAACTCATCGTCTTTTTTCGCACTTTTTCGCTAAAGCGTTTATTAAAGATATTCACTTTCTTCTTGTGCTTTTAACAATTCTACAATGTCTTTTACATTTTGTGCATCTTCTTTTCTACATACTAATATGGCATTTCCTGATTCTACTACAATCATATCCTCTAATCCAATCGTCGCAATTAATTTACTTTCTCCATATAAAATGGAATTTTTTGTATGAATTGCAAGACCTTTTTTTGTAATAATATTTCCAAATTCATCTTTTTCATATAAAGATTCTAATGCATCCCAGCTTCCAACGTCACTCCATCCAAAGTTTCCTTCAAGCATGTAGATTCCTTTTGCACGTTCCATAATTCCATAATCAATAGAAATTTTAGGAATGGTAGGATACACTTCTTGCAACACTTCATCTTCTGCTTCTGTATTCATTGCATTTCCAATTGTTTCTAAACATACATAAATATCTGGAAGTAAGGTTTTGAAATACTCAAGAATGGTGCTTGCTTTCCAAATAAACATTCCACTATTCCATGCATAATTTCCTGTTTTTATATATTCCTTTGCCGTCTCTAAATCTGGTTTTTCTACAAATTCTACGACTTCTCTTGGAGTATCATTTTTTGATTTAATGTAGCCGTATCCAGTTGCAGGATATGTTGGCGTAATTCCAATTGTCACAAGGCATTCTTTTTCTTTGACAAGAAAAATTCCATCTTGTATTACTTCTTTATATGCTTCTACATTTGCTATGTTATGATCTGATGGAACTATACACATTATTCCATCCCCATACTCTTTTACAATCTTCATAGCAGCATATCCAATACAAGCTGCTGTATTTCTTGCAGCTGGCTCTCCAAGGATTTGAGAATCTTCTAAGCGTCCTTTTGTCACTTCTTTTGTATACTCTTTGTGTTTCCTATTGGTAACTACATAGATATGTTCTTTTGCAACAATTCCATTGAATCGATCAATGGTTTCATTGATCATTAAGTCTTTTCCTGTCAAGTTAAGAAATTGCTTTGGTACACTGTCTCTACTAGCTGGCCAAAATCTTGTGCCGCCTCCACCTGCCATAATGATTCCAAATGTTTTCAACTTAATCCCCCTTACATTCTAGCAATGTCAACGTTTTCTTTAAACCATTCATACGCTAACTTTACTCCTTCTTCTAAATCCACTTTATGTTTCCATCCAAGGTTGTGAAGTTTTGAAACATCTGTTAATTTACGCGGCGTTCCGTCTGGTTTTGTACTATCCCATTGAATATCACCAGTATATCCCACACATTTTTTAATGGTATTTGCTAATTCTTTAATGCTGATTTCTTGTCCTGTACCAATATTAACATGTTCTAGTCCTTCGTAATTTTCCAATAAAAATACACAAGCATCCGCCATATCTTCTACATATAAGAATTCTCGAAGTGGTGTTCCACTTCCCCACAATTCTACAAATGGTTTCTTTTGTTCTTTTGCTTCATGAAATTTACGAATCATTGCTGGCAATACATGACTTCCATTCAAGTCATAATTGTCTCTTGGTCCATAAAGATTTGTTGGCATACAACTTATAAAATCATCATTATATTGTTGTTTGTAAAATTGACACATTTTAAGACCTGCAATTTTTGCAATCGCATATGCTTCGTTTGTTTCTTCTAATGGTCCCGTTAATAATGAAGATTCTTGAATTGGTTGTGGTGCCAATTTCGGATAAATACAAGTACTTCCAAGAAATAATAATTTTTTTACTTGATGTTTATGCGCACATTCAATTACATTGTTTTGCATTGCAAGGTTATCATATGCAAATTCTGCTGGATACGTACTATTTGCATAAATTCCACCTACTTTTGCAGCCGCAAGAATAACTACATCTGGTTTTTCTTCTTCAAAAAAAGCACGCACTTGACTTTGTTCTTTTAGATCTAATTCTTTATGCGTACGGACTACAATATTGTTGTATCCTTTTTCTTTTAAATTATCAACAATTGCACTCCCAACAAGTCCTCTATGACCTGCCACATAAATTTTGTCCGACTTTATTATTTTATTCATCTTTATAATCATCCTTTTTTCGAAGCTTTGTATTCCATTGCATCAAATCCACAAATTGTCTCTAAATCAGCATTCATCATCATAGAAACAAGACCATTAAAGTCTACTTTTCTTTTCCATTTTAATTCTGTTTCTGCCTTTGTACAATCTCCCCATAAAAACTCTACTTCAGCTGGTCTATAGAATCTAGGATTTACATCTACTAATAATTTTCCTGTTTCACTATCGTATCCTTTTTCATTGATTCCAGTACCTTCCCAACGAATCACAATTCCTAATTCACCAAATGCTGCTTCAACAAATTCACGAACAGTATGTGTCTCATTTGTTGCAAGCACATAATCGCTTGGTTTCTCTTGTTGAAGCATCAACCACATACCTTCTACATAATCTCCTGCAAATCCCCAGTCACGTTTTGCATTCATATTTCCAAGGGATAATTTTTCTTGTTTTCCAGCAATAATGTTCGCTACTGCCATCGTGATTTTTCTTGTAACAAAATTATCTCCACGACGTGGTGATTCATGATTAAATAAAATACCATTACATGCAAACATATTATAAGATTCTCTATAATTTACAGTGATCCAATATGAATATAACTTTGCAACTCCATATGGACTTTTTGGATAAAATGGTGTTTTTTCACTTTGTGGTGCTGTTTCTTCTAATCCACCAAATAATTCCGATGTTGATGCTTGATAAAATCTACAAGGTCCACCCATTAATCGAATTGCTTCTAATAATTTAATGGTGCTTGTACCTGTTGCGTCTGCTGTATATTCTGGCACCTCAAATGAAATCCCTACATGAGATTGTGCTGCTAAATTATATACTTCTGTTGGTTTTACTTCTGCTACAATTCTCATAAGATTGCTTGAGTCTGTTGTATCTGCAAAGTGTAAAAAGAACTTTGTTCCATAATATGGAGATGCTATTATATGATCAATATGAAACGTTCCTGGCGTGCTATGTCTACGCATCAACCCATGTACTTCATATCCTTTTTCTAATAAAAATTCTGCTAAATAAGATCCATCTTGTCCTGTTACTCCTGTTATTAATGCTATATCTTTCATTGACATATTATTTCCTCTTTTCTTACTTTTAAATGTATTGATTTTTATTGCTACATGTAATGCTCAGTATATCTCTTTTTTTCTCACATATCAACTCCTTATATTGCCAAAAAATAGTAATATATTGCTTTTTTATTTTTTCCATAGTATACTCACTTTATGAAAAAAACAAACTCAAATCGAATTTTAACTACACCTACTACATTTGCAAAAAAACATTATTTATTTGTTCAAGAAATCGGAACATTGACTAGTTTAAATGCGCATGTAAGTACAAGAAAGAATATTCATTCCTTTTTATTTTTTGTTGTCACAAACGGAAGTGGAACAGTATCTTATAAAGGAAAAAAGCATACACTTTCTGCTGGTGATTGTATTTTAATCAATTGCCACGAATTATATGCACATGAAAGTAGCGATGATAATCCCTGGACTTTGACATGGGTTCATTTTTATGGTGAATCCATGCCATATTTTTATCACCAATATTTAGAACAAGGATATTCTTTTCTTTTTCGACCTGCATCTGTAAATATTTTTTTAGATTTATTAAGTAATTTATACAATGCTTATACAAGCCAAACCATTCATACGGAACTTTTATCCAATCAATTTTTAACACAATTAGTGACACTTTGTTTCACAGAACAAGGAAATGAAAATAAGCGAATTTACACTATTACTGAAAAATTATATGCAATTCGTTCTTATATTTCTAATAACTTAGATGCAGATTTAAGTCTTGATGAACTTTCTTCCTTATTTTTTATCAGTAAATTTCATCTTTCACGCGAATACAAAAAATTATTTGGAGCAACTATAGGTTCCCATATTATTATGGAAAGAATCTCTAAAACTAAACAATTACTTCGTTTTACAGACGATACCATCGAAACAATTGCATTCTCTTCTGGATTTTCAGATTGTGGATATTTTATTAAAGTTTTCAAAAAAATTGAAGGAGTTACTCCTCTTGATTATCGCAGAAAATGGAATTCTTTTTAAAAAATAATATCTTTTTCTTTCTAAATATATTATAATCAATTTTGGAATTTAAATTATAAAAGGACGGCTACTATTATGATATTTTGGACTAATCTATTAACTAATAAAATTTTTATGGCATCTGCAATTGCATGGTTTACTGCGCAAGTTTTAAAAACATTGATTCATCTTGCACTTACAAAAGAATTAACTCCAGAGAGATTAATAGGAAGTGGCGGAATGCCTAGCTCTCACTCCTCAACCGTTTGTGCACTTCTTACGACAACAGCAATTACGTATGGTACTGCTAGCTTCGAATTTGCTATTTCTGCAATTTTTGCAATCATTGTAATGCATGATGCAATTGGCGTACGCCAAGAAACAGGAAAACAAGCGAGATTACTTAATGAAATGATGGAGCGTTTTGCTCATTTTGATAACTGGGATTTTGTTGGCGAAAGTTTAAAAGAATTTATCGGCCACACTCCACTTCAAGTATTTGCAGGCGCAATCTTAGGATTTGTCGTTGGTATTCTTTATATGATGTAAAAACGTTAGTACTTATGAGATATTCACTCATAAGTACTAACGTTTTTTTTATTGCATATATTCTTTTATTGCCACTTCCCAAGTTGCAAATTCATACCCATTAATTTCTTTTAATTTTTTATTTTCTAGTACTGAATTTGTCGGTCTCTTTGCTTGATTCGGATAATCCATGATATATTCTTTTGTTGTAATTGGTTCTACTTCTATTTCTAATTTTGCTAATTCAAATATTTTTTTTGCAAAATCAGCCCAGCTACATTGACCTTCACATGTTCCATGATAGATTCCATAATGTGTTGTCGAAAGCAAGCTTACTATCGCTCTTGCAAGTTCCATTGCACTTGTAGGTGTTCCAATTTGGTCTTTTACTACTCTTACCTTTTTATTATTTTCTGCAATTCTTAACATTGTTTTTACAAAGTTTTTGCCTTCTCCATATAACCAAGCAGTACGTACAATAAAATATTCTTTGCAGTTTTCCATTACAAATTTTTCACCTGCTTCTTTTGTATGGCCGTAAATACTTTGTGGATTGGTAGGATCACTTTCTATATATGCACCATCTTTTGTTCCATCGAATACATAGTCTGTAGAAACATGTACTAATTTTGCTCCTACTTCATTTGCCGCAATACTCAGATTTTTTGGTCCAATCGCATTTATTTTATATGCGATTTCTTGATTTACTTCACAAGCATCTACTGCTGTATACGCTGCACAATTTATAATTGCAAAAGGTTTCATTTCTTTCACAAAAGCAACCACTTTTGCTTCATCTGTAATATCTAGTTCTTCCACATCTGTATTAATTATCTCAATTTCTTTATCATAGTTTTTGTATACTTGATTTAATGCAATTCCTAATTGTCCCTTAAATCCTGTTATTATGATTCTCTTTTTCATAAATACCTCTATTCTATTATTAATTTCTTCTATTATCTTATCATTATATTTCATGATTTTCTATCATTTTTTATTATTTTATTCAAGATTTATCTATATATTTTTTCTATTCTATGCTATAATCCCCATTAAGATTTCCATAGAAAGGATGTTTAATATGAAAAAATATAATTTGATTTCTGCCATATTGCTTTGTAGTTTTATTTTTTTTGTTGGTTGCAATAAAAAAACAGACGAACTGACACAGCTTCCAGAAAATAGTACGCAAAGTACCCAAACACAAGAGTCCGAAAGCAAAGAAGATTCATCCACGGATTTACCACTGGAGGAAGGAATGGTTCGTAGCCCATTAACTAATGAATGGGTAAGTGAAGAAGTTGCTAACCTTCGCCCTCTTGCAGTAATGATTCCAAATGAGAAATCTGCAATACCACACTACAACATTTCTAAGGCTGATGTTTTATATGAATGTTTAGTCGAGGGAGAAATTTCAAGATTAATGGCTGTATTTGGAGATTGGTCAGATTTAGAACGAATCGGAAATCTTAGAAGTGCACGCGACTATTTTGTTTATTGGGCATTTGAATGGGATGCAATCTATGTACATGCTGGTGGTCCTTTTTATATCGATGAAGTAATCTCACGCAAAGATACAAATAGTATTAACGCACTTACTGCACCTTCTAGTGTATTTTACCGTACAACAGATCGTTCTGCACCACATAATCTTTATTTTGATGGTAAAGATATATTAAAAGAAGCATCACGCTTAAATTATTCATTAACTACTAGAGATACTTCTTCAACTTCTAATCATTTTAATTTTGCAGATGCATCAACACCGAATACATTAGAACAATATACAAGTTCCGTTTCTGCTTCAAAAATTGATTTAGCTGCTGCTTATCCTGCGACAAAAACTTGGTTTGAATACAATGAAGACGATAAATTATATTATCGTTTTCAAGGTACATCAAATGGTGCTCATATGGATGCTGCAACTAATACACAATTATCGTTTTCAAATGTGATTATCCAATTCACCTATCATGAAGTTCGTGATGCCAAAGGATATCTTGCCTTCCAATGCATTGATGACACAAGAGATGGCTGGTTATTCACAAATGGTAGAGCAATTCGTGTCACTTGGGAAAAATCTTCGGATTATGGTGCCACCAAATATTACGATGATAAAGGAAATGAAGTAGAATTAAACACTGGAAAAACTATGATTTGTATTGTTCAAGATGGTGATACATTTACATATAAATAAGAACAAAAAAAGTGCCTCAAATTGATGGCACTTTTTTATTGTTAAAAGAAACAATAATTATTCTTTCCTGCAGCTTTCGCTCTGTATAGTGCTTTATCTGCATTTTGATACAATTCATTAAAATTCTTTCCATCTTTTGGATAGCAAGAAATTCCAATGCTGATTGACGGTCTTATCTCTTGATCATTTAAATTAATTGGAGCTTGCAAACTTTCAATAAGTTGATTTGCTTTTTCTATCTGCCAATCAAATTCACTACTTCCAGTTGCAAACACTAAAAATTCATCGCCACCAATACGACCAACAATGTCTGTTTTTCTAAAGCATTTTCTTAAACGCTCCCCTATTGTAACTAATAATTTATCTCCCGCAAAATGACCCATACTATCATTGATAATCTTAAAATCATCTACATCCAATACCCAACAAATATAAGTAAAATCAGGATTTTCACTAAGCTTATCTGCTATATTAAGATCTACAGATCCTTTGTTAAATAATCCAGTCAAAGAATCCGTTTGTGAAGCAACACGTAATTTTTCACGTTCTTTATACTCCACGTCAACATTTATAATTTTACCAATTACGGAAATATTTTCTCCACCTATTTTTTCTGGTGTATGAACTAATATTCTACACCAAATAACCGTTTCATCTTTACAAATTGCAGGCAATTCAATCGGTGTTGGTTCCTTCCCTTTGTATGCTTGTTCAAAAAATGCAATTAATGTCTTATTTTTTCCTCTAAAAATTATTTCAGAATCAATCACTCCATTTTCAGGCACATCATAGCCAAACATAGAGGAAAAGCTTTCTGATACTACCAATTGTTTTGAAACAAAATTATATTCATATAATACTTCGCCCCAAAGCTTTGCAGCTTTTTGTAAACGGTTATAAATATTTAACGAATAATTTTTTACTTCCTCTGTGATTGTTTCCGTAATATTCACAACACTTGAATAACATCTTTGAATTCCATCTTGATCTTTTTCAAACAATCTTGAAATTGTTTCCAACCAAACAATACGACCATCTTTACAAATTGTACGATAACGCAAATGCACAACATCACTTGTTTGAAGTTGCTCTAACACTTCATTAATCGCATTGCTACGATCTTCTTCAAATACTAAGTTGATATATTTTCCTTCAAATTGTCCAAAAATCTCTTCTTTTGTATAACCTAACATCGATAAAAATCCTGGTGAAATGTATTCAATTGTAAAATCCGCATCATAACGTATACACTTTATGCCTGTCGGTAATAATTCAAGAATTTTTCGGTAACTTTCTAGTTCTTTGTAATTTGCTAAATTTTCGCGTTTTCTTTTATCATTTTCAATGATATTTACAATTAAGCTTGGATTTCCCTCGCTCGTTCTCACTACATTTCCAGTACCTAATATCCAAATTGGTCGTCCGTCTGCACGAACTATACGGAATTCAATATTTATGGTATCCCCTTGCTTTAATTGACGTAAGATTTCTTGATTTACCCATTCTGTATCATCTGGATGAACAAATCCTAATGCTTTATTTTCAAATTTTTCTTCCATCTCACGCGCAGTATAACCAAGCATACGACGATACCCTTCATTGCAAGTAAGAAACGTAAATTCTTGATCCATTCCTACTTGAAAGATTCCAGAATACGCATTATTAACAATTGCTGAAAGTGACATTGGTTGCGCTGGTCTATGTTTTGTATATGAAAACGGAGAATCTGCTGTCACTTCTTCTACTTCAACTTTTTCCGGCTCATGATTTTTTAAGTAATAATATTCAAATTCTATTGCGCCAACTGGACGGCCATATTTATACCCTTGAAGTAGGTGTGGATTCATTTGCGATACAACATGCTCTATATCATCATCTTCAATTCCTTCTACACACACCATAATATTCATTTTTCGACACATATCTAATATAGTTTTTAATAATATTTGATCTGTAACGTTATCTGTAATTCGTTCAAGGAAAGAACGGTCTATTTTCAATTCATCTGCACTAACTTGACGAAAAATGTCAAGTGAAGCATATCCTGTACCAAAATCATCTAGCGCTGTTTGAAATCCATTTTTTCTCATGCAATCAAAAAATGTGCGAATTTTTTCAAAGGCTGTCTGCTCACTTTCCGTAAGCTCTAATATGATAGAATTTGCTGGAACTTTATATTTTGTTGCAACTTTAATAATGTAATCCGGAAAATCAATATCATCTAGTTGACTTGCAGCAATATTAATATTGATACAAAAATCAGGAGCTAATTGCTTCCATTTTGCACATTGTGCAATTGCTGCATTAATTACCCATCGTCCAACTTCTAAAATCAAACCACTTCGTTCTAAAAGTGGTACAAAACGATATGGTGACACACCTTCTTGAAAATGTTTATCAAAAAATCGAAGCAACGCCTCACATCCATAAATCGTTTTCTCATCTTGATTCATAATGGGTTGATAATACAATTCAAAGCCTTCAAAGCCATTTGCAATGCTAATTCTTAATCGCTCCAAAAGAAACATATCGCTTTTGATTCGATCCGAAATATCAGGTGTATAATAATGACAACAATGCTTCGTTCCTATTTTCGCTTGTTCAAGCGCCAATCCAACATTTGCAAACAATTCATCGCCATCGCCACAAAAATCAGGACAACTACATATCCCAGCTGACAATGTAAAAGATATAAAAATATCATCAATCCATTGTGCCTGCTTTGATATTTTTCTAAAAATAGTTTCGCATTGTTTTACTTTCTCTCCCATGCATATAATGCCAAAATTATCACCATCTAGACGAAAAACCTCTGCAGATGGTGGTAATACTTCTTGTATACTTTGGCCTAAATTTTGAATCACTTGATTCCCAAATGCATAAGTATATAAGTTATTGATTGTTCTAAAATTATCAATTCCTATTAGCATCACTTCACATTGTTTTTTTTCATTCGCTATGCGTGTGAGTGTATTTAAAAATGCATAACTACGTCGAAGACCTGTTAACGTATCCACTTCATTTATTAAATGGTTTTGACTATTCATAATACGATATCTCCTTAATCTTGTCTTCAATAAAATTAATCGTTATTTATTACAAACAATAATACCATAATAGGTGAAGCTTTACAATAAATATACTATACGTCTATTTCCGCTGCAACCTTATTAAATGTTCTATTTTTCTTTACTTCTTCATGGTTTACTTGTGATACAGATAGTTCTTTAAATACTCTTTTCATCATAAAAACAACAAAAAACATTGAAAGTACATCAGCCACTGGTGCTGAATATAAGATTCCAGTTACTCCCTGTTGCGTTGCAAATATAATTGCTGCTGGAACAACGATCACAATATCTCTTAATAAAGAAAGAGTCATTGACATTCCTGACTTACCAATTGATTGCAAGAAAATGCTTGTTGCTTTTTGAATACAACAAAGCAAAATTGTAAATAAATAAATTCTAAATGCCAAAACCGCATATTCGTTATATAATTCACTTTCACTTCCGAAGATCGAAATAATTTGTCTTGGGAAAAATTCTACTAATAACATAGAAATTAGACCAATGATACATTCCACTTTGATAATTGTTCTATAAATTTCTTTTACGCGTTCTAATTTTCCTGCACCATAATTATACCCTACAATCGGTTGTGATCCTGCTGCAACCCCTACAACAAATGCAATTACAATTTGGAATACTTTCATAACCAATCCAACGACTGTCAACGGAATATCTGCTCCATATTTACTGTTTGCGCCATACATTACTAACATATTGTTCATTACCGCCATAATTACTACGATAGATATTTGTGTAATAAAACTACTAATTCCTAATGGTAATACTTTTTTCAAAACTTCTGCTTTTACGATAAAGTCTGATTTTGTTAAATGGAATGATTTTGGGTTTGTTAAATAATAAATTGCAAGACATGCTGAAACTATTTGCCCTACAATTGTTGCAAGAGCTGCTCCTTGCATTCCCCATCCTAAAACAAAGATAGCAATTGGATCTAAAATTACATTGATTATTGCACCTATTAAAGTTGAAATCATCGCAAATTTTGGATTTCCATCTGCACGGATTACAGAATTAAGTCCATTTGCAATCATAAAAAATGGAATACCAATTGCAATTACTTGATAATATTCTACTGCATACGCGTAGTTGTTTTCTGTTGCTCCAAATACTTGCAATAATGTTTCTTTTGCAAATAGTAATAACACTGTATAGATAATCGCTGCAACAAGAATTACGGATATTGCATTACCAACTCCTTTGCTGCTTCCTTTTGCATCTTTTTTCCCTTGGCATATACTTAAATGTGCAGCACATCCATCACCTATTAATAGTGCAATTGCTAATGCAACTATTGTAATTGGGAATACAACATTTGTTGCACCATTTCCTAAATATCCAATTCCACGACCAATAAATATTTGATCCACAATATTATATAAAGACGCAACTAATAGCGACATTATACATGGAATCGAGAATTTTAATATTAATTTTCCTACCTTTTCTTCTGTTAAATAACTGTTTGTTTGATTCATTTTAATTCCTCCATAATAATTTAAAAGTTAGCGCTATCAAAAAATAGCAACAAAAAAATGGCACCGCTCCATAGACTTTCTCTGAGCGATACCATCAATTATTGTTAGTATACCAATTTAATTTTAACTTCGTAAGCGTTTTTTTATTTTCTCCGTTACTTACAATTTTTTATAGTTTTTATAGTTTTTTATAGTTATTTTATATACCAAATAATTCAAATGGTTTATAATAAATTATCAAATTTGACAGTTAATTTTGATAATGGTAAAATCATTTCACACGAAAGGAGCAAGTGCTTATGACAGAATTTTTATATTGGATTATTGGAATAATTTCTAAAATTCATACTTATATACTCTCTTTAAATGACAGCTACGAAACAGCCTTCACCGACAAAGAATTGCATTTTGTTGTAATTGGATTATTAGGCATGGCAATGTTATTTGTTGTTTATCCAATTTTTAAATTGCTAAGCAAAAACCATGTAATGACAATTGCCTGGATTTATGTTTTCACTTTAATTCTAGTCATTACATTTGCAATAGAAATTGGACAAAAAGTAACAAATACAGGTGTAATGGACTTTGACGATGTTGTATTTGGTGTAATTGGATTTTTGATAATGTTTTTTGTTTTTTCTTTAATAAGAGGAATTATTTTTTTAGTAAAGAAGTTTTTTAACTCTTAGTATGGCACATACCACAAACCATTGTTGTTTTCTTCTATGTATGTTTTGAATTTTTCAGAATGATACGCATCTACAATTGCTTTTGCCCATTCTGTATTCACATTTTCTTCTTTTACTACTACTTGTAATAATAGATGCTCCAAAATATCTTCTGTTAAAATTGCCGATGCTGGATCAATACCAGCGTTATATACAATACTACCTGTAATTACAACAAAGTCATAATCTGGCATTGCTGCTGGAATTGTTAAGGATTTTTGTTCTACAAATACTAAATTATATGGATTTTCAACGATATCATCTTGCGTTACATTTGCAGGTTCAACCTCACTATTCAATACTATCCATCCTGCCTTTTGAAGTAAAACATACGCTCTTGCAGTATTTGATGCATCGTCTGGAACTGCAATAATAGCACCATCTTTTATTTCATCAAGTTTTGTATATTTTGCAGAGTATAATCCTGCTGGTACAGTTGGAATGGTACTAATTGTTTTCAAATTCGCACTATAATTTTGATTAAAATTATCCACATATGCTTGATGTTGCTCTACATTAAAATCTACTTCTCCATCATTAAGTGCAATATCTGCAGTTAATAAATCTGCAAACTCTACTGCTTCGAATGTATAACTTGATGATTCTAAAATAGGAATGATAGCAGTTTCAAATAATTCTGTGTATGGCCCCTGTGATTTTCCATATAAAATCGTTTTATTTTCTTCTATTTCTACTTCTTGTTCGGTTTCTACCTGTGTAATCTCAGACCTTGATGTTTGATTTGCGCATCCAATAACTCCAAATAATGCTACTGCTCCAAGCAAAACTCCTAAACTTTTTTTTCTTAATTCTTTCTTCTTCATAATTTTTCTCCTCATTTCTTTATTTTAATGACTACGAAGCAATTTAGAAATATAATTTCCTAAAGCTTGTAGAAATTGTACAAGTATAATTAATATTACTACGGTAAAAATCATAAGCGGCGTATTAAATCGTTCATATCCGTATGTTAATGCTAGATTTCCAACGCCTCCTCCACCTGCATAACCAGCCATAGCAGATGCTCCTAACAACCCTATTGTTCCTGTTGTTAATGTTAAAACAATAGAACCTAATGCTTCTGGCATAATGAAATATCGAATCGTTTCTATTTTTGATGCACCCATTGCTTTTGCCGCTTCAATAATTCCAGATTTTACTTCTAATAAGCTATTCTCAACTAATCTTGCCATATATGGACTTATATAAAATACTAATGGAACCAATGCTGCTTTCGAACCAATGGTTGTACCAATAATCGCTCTTGTAAGCGGCATAATTGTTACGAGCAGTATTACAAATGGTATACTTCTAATGATATTTATCATGCTCGATAACAAAAAATTCACAATTCTATTTGGTGCCAATCCATCTTTTTTTGTAATTACTAAAATAAGTGCTAATGCGATGCCTATAATACTTCCCCAAAATAGTGCCCAACCTACCATATAGATTGTTTGACTAAAACTTGTAATTAATCGCTCAATTGTCACTCCAAATACTTTTGTTTCCATCTTAAATAACCACCCTTTCTCTAACAACTCCTGCTTGATCTATCATATTTTCTGCAAATCTTATGTTCTCATCATTTCCTATAAGATGAATAACAAATAAACAAATTACAGTTTCTTGTATCTCTTTTACATTTGCGCATAATATATTCATTTCTATTCCTTCAATTTTACTTAATCTCGAAATAATAGGATGATTCACTGTTTCTCCTACAAAATTCAATTTTTCGATTTGTCCATTTCTTTTATCATTTTTAACAATTGTCATAATTGATTCCGGAATTTTTTCGCTAAATACACTTTGTACAAACTCCTTTGTTATTTTATTTTTAGGATTACTGAAAATTTCCACAGTGTTTCCTTTTTCAATAATTTCTCCAAATTCCATTACCGCAACTTTATTACAGATTTTCTGTATCACATTCATTTCATGTGTAATAAGAAAAATAGTAATTCCCATTTCCTTATTAATTTTTTTAAGTAATGCTAAAATTGCTTCTGTTGTTTTTGGATCTAATGCACTTGTTGCTTCATCACATAGTAAAATATCTGGTTTTGTTGCTAATGCACGTGAAATCCCTACTCTTTGCTTTTGTCCACCCGATAATTTTCCTATATACTCATTTTTCTTTTCGCTAAGCTCAACAAACTCTAGCAATTCTTCTACCCTTTTATTTATTTCTTTCTTTTTCCAACCAGCTAATTTAAGAGGAATCGCAATATTTTCAAATACTGTTTTTGATTCTAATAAATTAAATTGTTGAAAAACCATTCCTATATTTTTTCGTAAGTTAGATAATTCTCTCTCTTTTAATTTTGAAATATCAAAACCATCTACTATTACCTCACCACTATCTGGCTTTTCTAATTGATTCACCATTCGAATCAAAGTAGATTTTCCAGCTCCTGAAAATCCTATAACACCATATATATCTCCTTTTTCTATTTCAATCGAAACATTTTTTAATGCTGTTACTTCTATATTTTTTCCGCAAAATACTTTATTTACATTTTTTATTGTGATCATTTTTATTCTCTTTCCTTTTTCCTACCAAATTACTAGGATTAGTATGGAATAAGTATATTCATTTTTTTATTTTTTGTCAATATTTTTTTATAAATATTTTATATCTTCCTATGTATTAATTAGATTTCATATATAAATCCTATTAAATCACTAAATATATCCATTAATTGTAAGCGTCAACCCAACCACGCATTGCATTAACCCCACCCCACAAATATAATGACCTCAAAATACTAAATGGAGGGAATTATATTTATGGAGATGACAAGGAAATACACAGAAGAAGAAAAAAGAAATTTAGTACAAACATTTATGGGCAGTGGAGAGTCTATGCAGGTATGGTGCAAGAAAATGAAGCTTCCATACTCTACATTTCATGGTTGGGTTAAAAAATGCAAGGAAATGGAAGAATATGCATTTATTGAACTAACCCCATCAGCACCCCCAAAAGTCACCGCGTCAAATGAAAAACCATCATCTATCTTAATTGAGTATGAAAATTTCAAAATAAACATTTCAGAAGATGTGGAGTTATGTTTTCTTGAAAAAGTGTTGAAGGTGGTGGCAACTTTAAATGTTTGATTACAGCGAATACCGAATATTTTTATCCTGCGGAAAAACGGATATGAGAAAAAGCATAAATGGTCTTTGTGACATTGTTCAGTTTAAATTTGCCCTTGACCCAAGAGAAAAAATGATTTTTGTTTTTTGCAATCAAGCTAGAAACAGACTGAAATTATTAGTCTGGGAAGACAATGGATTTT
>JBOFWM010000059.1:0-1777 GCA_051653625.1 Lachnospiraceae bacterium | reverse complement strand
TTATATTTTCTTGCTTCATAATTTCTAATGCCATTTCACCATTACTAGCAGCAAATACATGATATCCTTCATTTTCTAAATAAAGTTGCAAAATATTTGTGATATCTCTATCATCTTCTGCTATTAAAATGTTAAATGTTTCCATAAGAGCACCTTTGCCTTTCCTATGATTTCATTCAGTGTATCAAATTATCTTCTTGTAATCAAGAAACTTCTTATTAAACTAATCGAACTCCTTCACTTAAAATTTTACAAATCCCCTTCACGTTCATTTGTACCAAAACCAAATAACATTCTTGTAAGGAAATATCACTGATTTCATTGCTTATTTCTTCGTATATTTGCTCCATGCTTTTTGGATAATAATCTAAAATTTCCAATAGTTTTTTCTCTTTTTCTTCTCGAATAATTTCCTGTTTTGTAGTAAAGAGAACTTCTTGTTTCTCTTCCTTAAGATACTCTAAAACATCTTCCATACTTGTAATAATTCGCGCGCCTTGTTTTATTAATTCATTACATCCTTTACTAATAGGATCTGTGATTCTTCCAGGTATTACAAAAACTTCTTTGCCTTGTTCTAGTGCCATATCAACTGTAATACTTGTACCACTTTTTTCTTTTGCTTCAACTACAATAAGGCAATCGGATAAACCACTTATAATTCTATTTCTTATTGGAAAATGATAGGCTAATGGAGCTGTTCCTGGTGGATATTCTGATAAAAGACAGCCTTGATTAGGAATGATATCAAACAATCTTCTATTTTCCGTTGGATAACAAACATCTACTCCACTGCCCAATACACCTATTGTTTTCCCCCCCTCTTTAAGCGCTTGTGCTTGTGCAATCCCATCAATTCCTTTTGCCATTCCACTTACAACAATAATTTCATTTCTTGCAAGAAGTTCTCCCATCTTTGTAGCAACGACTCTTCCGTATTGAGAGCAATTTCTTGCGCCTATAATTCCTACGGTCTTTTGATATTCTTTTGGCAAATGCCCTTTTTTATATAAAATACAAGGTGGATCTGGAATCGTTAATAATCGATTCGGATATTCTTTTTCACCTATATAATGCAGTGTAATTTCTTTTTGTTCTAATTCTTTATATTCTTTTTGGATATCCTCTTGTTTGCTTCGATAAAAATAAGAGCGTTGTTTTACCGATAAGAGTTTTAAAAGCTCTTGTTCTGATGCTTCATATACATTTTGAGGAGTACCAAAATAATTAAGTAATTTTGATATTGTCTGATTTCCAATTCCTTCAATTCTATGCAACCAATAATAATACTTTTTCATGTCCATCACGCCTCCATACCTTTATAACAAATAGCCTCGCAAAGATGGGCTTTCGTGATATGTTTTTCTTCTTCTAAATCAGCAATGGTTCTTGCCACCTTTAATACACTGTGATAAGCTCTTACACTAAGTTCCATTGTTTCAAATATTTCCTTGTAAAACAATTCTACCTCTTCTTCTAATTGACAAAACATAACAATTTCCTTTGCAGTCATTTGCGAATTATATTGTGTTACACTTTGTTTAAATCTTTTTGCTTGTACCGTTCTTGCTTTCTCTACAAGCTCTTTATATAGGATACTTTCACCTTTCTTTTTTTTACAATTTGATAAAAGGTCATATTGCATTTTTTGTGCAGTTACACACATATCAAGACGATCTAAAATTGGACCAGAAATTCTTGATCGATACTTTCTTATTTCTTGTTCACTGCAATTGCATTTTGTTAAATCTGGATAATACCCACAAGGACATGCGTT
>JBOFWM010000058.1:0-13324 GCA_051653625.1 Lachnospiraceae bacterium | reverse complement strand
TTAGTAAGATTTTTGTTTGGTAGCTTAATTTTACATCAAAAAAGAATGAGATTCCTTATATTTATGGCATTTTTAAAAAGTTGTTTATAACAATACTGATAGATTCAGGGGTTTGTGGATAAAACTGCGGAAACTCAAGAATATGAAATTTATTGCAAATATAAAATGAATACGTTATACTCTTAGATGTATGTAATAATTGAGAGGGTGTATAGTAATGAAAAAATTTTTAGATTTGAGTCAGAAAGCGGAAGAGTCAAAGCTTTTTCAAAGTATTCGAAGCGGACTTGTTATGGCGATACCTTTTCTTCTGATTGGAAGTATGGCGTTAGTTCTTAAATCATTTCCTATTTTGCAATATCAGAATTTTATTGCAAATTTTTGTGGCGGAATTTTAAAATATTTATTTGAAGTTATATATAATTCGACATATGGATTGCTTTCACTTTATATAACTGCAACGATTTCTATAAATTATGCACGCATTTTTATACCATCGCATAAATTTAATTATGGAACACTATTTTCAGCATTAATTGGATATGGAATTTTTTGTGGTGTAGGTAGTGATAGTTTTTCTGTTGACTCATTAGGTCCACATGGAATGTTTTTAGCAGTAATTTGTGGTGTTATGGGTTCTTTCTTATATGTAAAATTTTCTGAGCGTATAAAAAGTAATTTTCATATTCTGACAGATGGTGCGGATGCTGAGTTTACGCATGCATTAAATATGGTGTTTGCTATTTGTTTAAGCACTTTGTTTTTTGCGGTAGTAGAATATTTTATATTAACATTACTAGATAGTGCTAATATTTACGCACTTCTTATTAATAATATTTCGAAATTATTTGTTAATATTGAAAATAGTCTTGTTGCAGGAATTTTATTTGTTTTTATTTCAAATCTTTTGTGGTTTTTTGGAATTCATGGAAGTGATGTTTTAGACAGTGTGCATCCTTATTTATTTTCGGCAAATATGGAAGTTAATCAAGCGCTAATGCAAAATGGTCAAGCACCAACTGAAATTGTTACAAAGACATTTATTGATATTTTTGTTGGTATGGGTGGTTGCGGTGCAGCGATTTGTTTATTAATTACAATTTTAGTATTTCATAGAAAAAAGAGTAGTCATTTACTTGCTAGACTTTCTTTGTTTCCAATGCTTTTTAATATTAATGAATTACTTGTGTTTGGATTACCTATAGTATTTAATCCATTTTTGTTTATTCCATTTTTAGTAACACCATTGGTTATCATGTTAACAAGTTATTTTGCGATGGCAAGTGGAATTGTTCCATATGTAACAAATACAGTTGAGTGGACAACACCTTTAATTATTTCAGGATATATGGCAACAGGTTCTGTTGCTGGGGCAATACTTCAGTTATTTAATGTAATAATAGGTGTATTACTTTATTTGCCATTCTTTAAACTTTTTGAAGAAGGAAAAATGCATAATGCTGAGATTCGAATGAATGAATTGGTAAATACATTAAAACAGGCTGAGGAAGATGGAGAAAATATTTTGCTTTTATCATTGCCAAATCTTTCGGGTTCTGTTGCAAGAAATTTAAGTAATGATATGAAGAATTTATTGGAAAATGGTAGTCCGTGTATGTATTATCAACCACAGTGTAACCAAGATGGAGAATGTATCGGGGTAGAAGCATTGCTAAGATGGAAACATCCACTTTACGGAATGATATACCCACCACTAATTATTAAGATTGCAAGTGAAGGACATCAACTAGAAGAGCTTGAACTAGCCATTTTTAAAAAAGTGGCGCAAGATACTCCTGAAATTTTAAAACTTTTAGGTGATAATATAAAAATATCAATTAATGTTTCTGCTACAACAATAAACAAACTTTCAGTAGAAAAAATAATGAAACCATTTGAAATACATAATACAAATCCATCTAATATATGTATTGAAGTGACAGAGCAAGCAGCATTACAAATTAATGATAAAAATATGATGAAAATTCAGCATTTAAAAGATAGAGGGTGCCGTTTTGCTATTGATGATTTTTCTATGGGAAGTACTTCTCTTAAATATTTACAAAATAATTTATTTGATTATGTAAAGCTTGATGGAAGTTTAGTAAAAGATATGATGGAAAATGAGCGTAGTGAAAGAATTGTTGCTTCATTAGTTACACTTTCCGATGAATTGTCCTTTTCTGTAATTGCTGAATATGTGGAAACAGAAATACAACAACAAAAATTGTATAAGATTGGTTGTAATATTTATCAAGGTTATCTTTATTCGCCGGCTATAAGTTTAAATGAACTTTGTGAAAAATATAAGAATATTTAGTTGATAATAATGTGAACAGGTGGTTCTGAAATTGAAGTTTAATTTTAGCCATCAGTTCACATTTTTTTCATATTACAGACAAAAAGAAAACAGAATTATTAATTATAATAAATCCATAGGAGGTAAATAGATGAATATAAACAAATCTACAATAATGTTATGTATCTGTATTTTTTCAATAATTGTATTGATAGGGTGTTCTTCTAAATTAGAAAGTGAAGAACGTTTTAATGTTGAACAAAATAATATGGAAAATAGTATTCAAACAATATCTTTAGAAACTACAAATGATGATTATTACTTTGATTGGAAATCACAAAATTATACAACAATTGATCTTGCAAATGGAAACACAACAATTACGGAAAGTGGAATTTATAAAATCATAGGAACTCTTTCTGAGGGAAGTCTAACAGTTGATGTAGATAAATCAAGTGATAAAGAAACGATTTATTTGATTTTGTGTAATGTGACGATAAGTAGTACACAAAATACACCTATTAATATCATGGATGGTAAAAAGGTTGTTATTATTTTAGAATCAGGAACAGAAAATAATGTGTTGCAAGGACATATTCAAACATCAGATCAGGAATTCCCAACTGCAGCAATTTATTCGAAAGCTGATATGACAATTACAGGGAGTGGAATTTTAAATATAACTACTGAATATAACGATGGAATCACAAGTAAAGATGATCTTGTTATTACAGAAGGTATCCTAAATATTCATGCTGTAGGTGATGGTATTGTAGGGAAAGATCTGCTTGCAATTGAAACAGCTACAATTAACATTGTATCAGGAAAGGATGGGCTTCGTTCAACGAATACTACAGAGGCTGACTTAGGAAATATTATAATTTCTAGTGGTTCATTTATTATTGATGCTGCAAATGATGCGATTCAAGCAGAAAATGTGCTTCAAATAAATAATGGACAATTTGATTTGAAATCTGGAAATGGATTTACTGGTGTAATAGAATCGAGTAATTCTTTCAATGGTGGAAGAGGAATGCAACCAAATTCAATTGTTTCTACTGCAAGTACGGATAATGCTGAAACAGAAAGTCAAAAAGCGCTTAAGGCAGGTGCTAATTTAGTGATAAGTGATGGAGTGTTCAACATTTCTGCATATGATGATGCAATTCATGCAAATTATAATGTAACAATAGAAGGTGGAACATTTAATATTGAAGCCGGTGATGATGCAATCCATGCAGATAATAATGTCACAATTTATAATGGAACGATAACAATTACGAATTGTAATGAAGGAATTGAAGGTGGTACCGAAGTATTAATAAGCAATGGCACCCTACACATAACATCAAGTGATGATGGTTTAAATGCATCTGAACAGGGAGGGACAATAACGATAGAAGGTGGAAATATATATATTAAAGCAGGTGGCGATGGTATAGATTCTAATGGAAATATTATTTTTAGTGGTGGAAATATTACATTCGATACTTCAATTATGAGTGCAGATAATACTTCTTTTGATAGCAGTGGAACAATTACACATACAGGTGGAGAAGCATATGATCAAAATGGAAACACCATTGATCCTACATCTAGCTCAAGAATGGGTGGTGGTTTTGGACGAAAAGAGGAAATAGAAGGAAATACAATAGAAAGAGAACTGCCAGAAGGAACAAGACCACAAGGAACAAAGCCAGGTGCTCGAATACAATAATAATAGAAAGTATAAACAGACGGTTAGCTAATATAATAGTTAACTGTCTGTTTGATGTAAAAAGGAGAGTATAGAGTATATGTTAATAAGTGTGATTTTTGCGTGGCTTACAATGATTTGTATTGTACTTACAGCAGTAAAATATATGGCTCGCATAAGTAAAATAAAAAAGTTTAATGTTTTTTTTAGAAAGATACATATTCCGGTTGGTATTTTTACTATTGTCTTTGGGTTGATTCATGGGATATTAGCCGGAAATGCAAAAAATACCACATTAGAAAATATAGATATTGGAAGTTTGTTGTTTTCTTTCAATTGGGGAACCTTATGTTTTGTTGTAATCATTTTGTTATCCATTACCTATTTATTTAGGAGATTCTTAAAAAGATATTGGTTTTTGCTTCATCGTGTATTTACAATTATTTTAATTATTCTAACAATACTTCATGTTTTGGATATGGGAATTACAATACCACAATTTATAGTTCAAAAATATCATACATCCCTTGAAAAGGAAGATTTAATAAGTAATAATATAGAACAACCCATACAGGAAAAGGAACTTGTTGAATTTTCAGGAGCAAATCTCAAAGATGGAGTATATAGTGGAGTGGCACCTGCTTTTAAAAAAGAGTTACATGTATCAGTTACTGTAGAAAAAGGAAAAGTAATAGCTATTGAAGTGACAGAAAATTATGAAACACCAGGATTTCTTTATAATGCAATGAGTATTATTGATACTATTATTACAAAACAATCGCTAGAAGTAGATGCGATATCAAATGCAACTTATTCAAGTGCAGCAATTATCAATGCAGTCGCGAATGCTTTACAAGATGCAGTAATTTCTGGTGAATTATGTATAAATGAAATAGATTTGTCTAATATTAGGAGACGTTAAGTTACTTATGAAAAAAGAAAGTGACAAAAAATATTATGGTTGAATAAAAGCAAAAATACATTTAGAATATGAAATGTATTTTAAGAATATTAAGGATAATAGATAAAGGGAGAATATATAATATGGTGTCAGAGAAATTATTTCAACTTGGAAATCAAAGATCAGCTATTCGTGAATTATTTGAGTATGGAAAGTCAAGAGCTGCAATAATAGGTGCAGATAATGTGTTTGATTTTAGTATAGGCAATCCTACGGTAAAAGCACCAGATTGTGTAAATGAAACGATTAGAGAGCTTACCACTACTCTTAGTAGTTCGCAATTGCATGGATATACATCTGCACAAGGGGACGTAGAAACAAGAACTGCAATTGTAAATTATTTGAATAAAACATATTGTACAAAGTTTACACCGGATAATTTATATATTACACTTGGAGCTGCTGCATCATTAACAATGACATTTGCAGCATTAACAACTACAGAACAAGATGAATTCATTGCAATTGCTCCATATTTTCCAGAATACAAAGTGTTTGCTTCAACTGCAGGCGCTAAAGTTGTTACGATACCACCGAAGACCGATGATTTTCAGATTGATTTTAAGGTACTAGAGGCAGCAATTACAGAAAATACAAAAGGAATTATTGTAAACTCACCAAATAATCCATCAGGAGTCATTTATTCAGAGCAAACCATAATAACGTTAGCTGAATTATTGAAAAAAAAATCAAAAGAATATCATAAACCAATTTTTATTATTGCGGATGAACCTTACCGTGAAATTGTATATGATGATGCAAAAGTTGTATATATCACAAAATATTATGAAGATACAATTGTTTGTTATTCTTATAGTAAATCATTGTCTCTTCCAGGGGAACGAATTGGTTTTGTTTTAGTGCCAAATGAAGTAACAGAATGCAAACGTGTTTATACAGCAATTGTGGGAGCTGCAAGATCTTTGGGATATGTTTGTGCGCCTAGTTTGTTTCAAAAGGTTATTGCAAAATGTGTTGGACAAACTGGAGATATTAGTGAATATAAAAAAAATAGAGATATTTTATATGAAGGATTAACAGAAATTGGGTATGAATGTTTTAAACCTTCGGGAGCTTTTTATATGTTTGTTAAAGCTTTAGAAACAGATGCGAATGCATTTTGTGAAAGGGCAAAGCAAAAAGATTTGCTCTTTGTATCAGCAGAGGGGTTTGGTTGTCCTGGTTATGTAAGAATTTCATATTGTGTAGATACAGAAATGATAAAAAGGTCAATGACAGCATTTAAAGCGTTAAAAGATGAATATTGTAATTAAATAGTGTTATAAAACTGTGTTAAACTTATCCGTTAAATATACCGAAAAATATAGACAAAAATAATGTGCAAATGGTACAATTAAATTCGCATATTTTTTACAAAAGAAAGGAACTGCAATTTATGAAGTCGAAAAAAAATTTTTTAAATTATTTTTTAATATTTTTTGGGATAAGTTTTTTTATTGTTTTTTTTGTATATATAGGAGGCTTTTTTTATTTTCAAAATCATTTTTTGCCGAATACATTATTAAATAATATAAATATTAGTTTTATGAAAGAAGATGACACAAAAGTAAATCTTGAAAAACAATATCAAAATTATAAATTAACATTAAAAGATACCGATGAAACTATAATTGGGAATATTTCAGTACAAGATATTGCGCTTAAGGTTGACTTTTCAGATTCTATAAATATAGTTTTAGAGAATCAAACTACATTTTTGTGGCCGATAAGTTTTTTCTCTAAAGAAGAAAATACCAATGTTTTACCAGATGTTTCGTATGATAAAGAAGCATTAAATATTCTTGTTAAATCACTAGTAGTAAGAAATTCATCATCAAAAATTTATCCAGAGAATGCCTATATTGGAAATTATCAAAGCACTACAAAAAAATTTGAGATTATTCCAGAAACAAAGGGAAATATTTTAGAAGAAGAATTGGTTGTAAAAACTATAGAGGAAGGGTTGTCTGTATTAAAAGATGAAATTTCATTAGAAGAATGCTACTTAGTTGCAGATATAACAGCTCAGGATTTAGAACTTCAAGAAAAATTAAACGAATTAAATAAAATTGTGCAAACGAAAATTACATATGATTGGAATGGAGAATTCATTGTATTAGATGGAGATACTATTTCGGAATGGATTGTGGAATCAGAGGATGCATTATTTGTTGATACAGAAAAAATAGAATTATTTGTAAAAACCAATGCATCAGCAAACGATACATATGGAAAACGTAGAAATTTTACTACAAGAATGGGAATAGAATTATCATTACCAGGAGGAGCATTTGGATGGAAAACAGATCGTACATCTGAAACAGAAGCGTTAATAGAATTAATTAATGAAGGCTCAGTAGAAAATAGAGAACCAATTTATTCAGTAAAAGGTTGGAAAAAAGGAAAAGATGATATTGGAGATAGTTATATAGAAATTGATTTAACACATCAACATTTATATGTTGTGGAGAATGGCACCGTTGTATTGGAAACAGACTTTGTATCAGGTGATATGAGAAAAGCCGATCGTATTACCCCAGAAGGAGTTTTTGGATTGACTTATAAAACATTAAACGCGGTATTAAGAGGTGCTGATTATTCGACACCAGTTACATATTGGATGCCTTTTAATGGAAATGTAGGTATGCATGATGCAACTTGGAGATCCACATTTGGTGGAGATATTTTTATGACGAATGGATCACATGGATGTATTAATTTACCATTTCAAATGGCAAAACAAATTTATGAATATGTTTCAACGGGCTCTCCAATTATTTGTTATTATTATCCGCCAGGTACGTTACAAACTACACCTGAGGTTAATGAAGATATTGGTGAGCAGTAAGTAGCGACAGAATGAATTTTGCTCGAAAGGAAATAATGTGACATTACAACAATTAAAATATGCAGTTACTATTGCTGAAGAAAAATCAATGAATAAAGCAGCTTCACAATTATATATTACACAGCCAAGTCTTTCTAATGCAATTAAAGAGTTGGAGCTAGAAATTCAACTTGAAATATTTGCACGATCAAATAGAGGGATTATCACAACGCCAGAAGGAGAAGAATTTTTAGGATATGCTAGGCAAATGCTAGAACATTATCAGCTAATTGAGGAAAAATACATTGATCATATAAAAAGAAAAAAGAAATTTAGTGTATCTATGCAGCATTATACATTTGCGGTGGAAGCATTTATTGCATTAGCAAAACAATTTGGAATGGATGAATATGAATTTGCAATTCATGAAACAAATACAAATGAAGTAATTCAACATGTAGCACTTCATAAAAGTGAAATTGGAATTATCTATAAAAATGAATTTAACGAAAAATTTATTGATAAAATATTAAAAGAAAAAGATTTGGAGTTTACCTCGCTTTATGTATGTAAAATTTATGTTTATATGAGTAAAAAAAATCCATTAGCAAATAAAGAATGCATTGATTTTGACGAATTGCAGCGATATCCTTGTCTATCTTTTGAACAAGGTGATAATAATTCATTTTATTTTTCAGAAGAAGTATTAAGTACATATGAATATCGTCAAATTATTAAGGCGGATGATAGGGCAACATTTTTAAATCTAATGGTGGGATTAAATGCATATACGCTTTGTTCGGGAATTATTTGTGAAGAGTTAAATGGAGAAGAATATACAGCAATTCCGTTAAATACAAAGGAAACAATGACCATTGGATATATTAAACATAAAAAAATGCCATTTACAATAATGACTGAAAAATATATAGAAGAGTTGGAAAAATATAAAGACAGAGTGTTATAGTTTTAAACTATAACTAGATATAGTGTTTACAGAATTGACGATACATTATACTTATATTATAATAAATTAAAACCTAGCAAAACAGTAGGAAATATGGAGGATGATTATGAGAAAAAAATTAAGTGTTTTAGGAGTTGCAATTTTAGGATTAAGTATTTTAGCAGGATGCGGTGCTAGTAATGAAGTAACGACACAAACTTCAGTAGAAGAAAATATTTCAGAAGAGAACAACGTCGAAGAAAGCAGTGAAATACAAGAGGTTGTAGAACAAGGAACAATTAAAATTGCTGCAAGTGCAACACCACATGCTGAGATATTAGAACAAGCAAAAGAACTATTAAAAGAACAAGGCTGGGAGTTAGAAATCACAGTTTTTGATGATTATGTACAACCAAACCTAGTGGTTGAAAGTGGAGAATTTGATGCAAATTATTTCCAACATATTCCATATTTAGACAATTTTAATGTAGAAAATGGAACACATTTGGTAAATGCAGGTGGAATTCACTATGAACCATTTGGGATTTATCCAGGTACAAAGTCATCACTTGATGAATTAGTAGAAGGAGATACAATTGCTGTTCCGAATGATACAACAAATGAAGCAAGAGCACTTCTTTTACTACAAGATAACGGTATTATTACATTAAGTGAAGGTGTGGGATTAAATGCAACAATTAAAGATATCGTTGAAAATCCATTAAATATTGAAATCTTAGAATTAGAAGCTGCGCAAATTGCACGTATAACAGATGAAGTTGCTTTTGTTGTTCTTAATGGTAATTATGCACTTCAAGCTGGATTTTCAGTTGGAAAAGATTCTGTAGCATACGAACAAGCTGATTCAGAAGCAGCAAAGACTTATGTGAATTTGATTGCAGTGAAAGAAGGAAATGAAGAAAATGCTGGTATCAAAGCTTTAGTAGAAGTGTTAAAATCAGAAACAATTGTAACGTATATTCAAGAAACTTACGATGGAGCAGTTGTTCCTTTTAACTAAACAATATATAACCAAAATAAAGATTGTCATAAGATACTGTAATATGACAATCTTTATTTTGGTTTTTAAATTTAAAAATAAGGAGTAAAAAAGAAATGATACAAGTTGAACATATTAGTAAAACATTTCAGGGGAGTGAAAATGTACATGCCATAAAAGATATTAGCTTGACAATAGACTCAGGAGATATTTATGGTATTATCGGATTGTCTGGTGCAGGAAAAAGTACTTTAGTACGTTGTTTGAATTTATTAGAACGACCAGATACAGGAGATATTTTTATAGAAGGGAAAAATCTACTTAAACTTTCAGAAAAAGAACTTCGAAAACAAAGACAAGATATTGGAATGATTTTTCAACATTTTAATTTGTTGATGCAAAAAAATGTATTGGATAACATTTGTTTTCCATTAGAAATTGCAGGAGTTTCAAAAAAAGATGCAAAGAAAAGAGCATATGAATTATTAGAAATTGTGGGATTAACAGAAAAAGCAAAGGCATATCCATCTATGTTATCTGGAGGACAAAAACAAAGGGTTGCAATTGCTAGAGTATTAGCAAATAATCCTAAAATATTGTTATGTGATGAAGCTACAAGTGCATTAGATCCTCAAACGACAAAATCTATTTTAAATTTATTAAAAGAGATCAATCAAAAGTTTGGAATCACTATCGTTGTTATTACTCACGAAATGGCAGTAATACAAGAAATATGTAGCAAAGTAGCAGTATTAGACTATGGTTCTTTGGTAGAAGAAGGCACGGTAGAAGAAATTTTTCGTTCGCCAAAGACAGAAGCTACAAAAAAATTAATACTAAATGAATTTCAGTATATAAAAGAACTTCATAGTAAGAATATGATTCGAGTGACATTTAATGAGAATTCTGCATTTGAACCAGTTATTGGAAATTTAATTTTAGAATATAAAACTCCTCTTAATATTTTATATGCAAATACAAGAACTATTAATGGAAAGGCCGAGGGAGAAATGATATTGCAACTTCCTGAATTAAAAGAAATTGCAGATCAAATGATCGGTATTTTTAAAGAAAAAGGAATAGAAGTACAGGAGGTTACTCATTATGATAGATAAAGTTATCATTGATATGTTAATAGAGGGAACAAAAGCAACGTTGTATATGACATTGCTATCTACATTGTTTGGCTATTTAATCGGTTTACCAATAGGAGTTACATTAGCAGTTACAGATAAGGGCGGAATTAGACCACATAAAATAACATATAAAATTTTAGATTTTTTTGTAAATTTAACAAGAAGCATTCCGTTCTTAATACTTTTGATTTTAGTGATGCCACTTACAAAGGTAATTGCAGGACAAAGTTATGGATCAAAAGCTACTATTGTTCCACTTACAATTGCAGCAGCTCCATTTATTGCTCGTATGATTGAGTCTTCTCTAAAAGAAGTAGATAAAGGGGTAATTGAGGCGGCACAAAGTATGGGGGCAAGTGTATTTACAATTATCCGTAAAGTATTATTAGTGGAAGCAAGAACATCATTATTAGTTGGAGTTACAATTGCAATAGGAACGATATTAGGATATTCGGCCATGTCAGGTGTTGTTGGTGGTGGTGGATTAGGTGATATTGCCATTCGATATGGATATTATAGATATGAAACAGAAATTATGCTTATTACAATTGTAATACTTGTTGTATTGATTCAGTTATTACAAGGAATTGGAATGATGTTATCTAAAAAAATAGATCGTAGGTAAAAAATAACATGACAGATGAGCAATTTTTAGAGCAATATGGAAAGGATTTAAATAGTCAACAAAAAGAAGCACTGGTTACAGTGAATGGTATGATTTTGTTGTTAGCAGTACCAGGAAGTGGAAAAACAACTGTTTTAGTAACAAGATTAGGCTATATGACAAAATGTAAAAATATAAATCCTGAAAATATTTTAACTTTGACGTATACAGTAGAAGCAACAAAGGATATGCGAAAACGATATAATCAAATATTTGGGAATATACAAGAAAAAAACCAAATAGAATTTCGTACAATAAATGGAATTTGTTCAAAAATCATCTTAGAATATGGAAGAGCTATAAAGAAAAACCCATTCACATTAGTAACTGACGAAAAACAACTTGTCAGAATACTGTCGGAAATTTATAAAAAAGTCTTGAATGAATTTCCAACAGAAAGTGATATAAAAACAATTCGTACATGGATTACCTATATAAAAAATAGAATGCTTTTAAAAGAAGAAATTATTAAAATTGAAAAAGTAGAAGGTATTCCTATTTATAAAATTTATAAAGAATATGAAAAGCATTTGAAAGAAGCATCTTTAATGGACTTTGATGATCAATTAGTGTATGCATATAAAATACTAAAACATTCTTCTGTGTTATTAGAAAGATTTCAAAATCGATATCATTATATATGTGTCGATGAGGCACAAGATACATCAAAAATACAGCATGCGATTATTGCATTATTAGCTTCGTCTAAGCAAAATCTTTTTATGGTAGGAGATGAGGATCAAAGTATTTATGGATTCCGAGCTGCTTATCCAGAAGCATTATTAGAATTTAAAAAAAATTACAATAATGCATTTATCTTGCTTATGGAAAAAAATTATAGATCAGATTCTAATATTGTAAATATGGCCAATGCATTTATACAAAATAATAAGTATCGTCACAAAAAACATATGATTTCTACTCGTCAGGCTAAAGAAGGAATTTCTTTTTTAGACGTCAAAACACGAAAGGTTCAATCAGAATATTTATTGGAAGTGGCTAAAAAATGTAGTTCAAATACAGCTATTCTATATAGAGATCATGAGAGTGTTCTTCCTTTAATTGATTTACTAGAAAGAAATAACATAACGTACCGCTGTAAAAATGCAGATCCATCATTTTTTTCAAATCGTGTAATTATCGATATTCTTCGAATTTTAAAATTTACATTTGAACCTCAGAATACAGAATTATTTATGCATATCTATTATAAATTACAATTTTTTTTAAAAAAGCAACAAGCTTTAAAACTATGTGAAGAATCAAAAAACACTGGAAAAGAAATATTAAAAATTATTGAAAAAGATGTAATATATCCACCACTTTTAAAAAGAAATGCAAAATCAATGGCTACACATTTTATCAGTTTGAAAAAAGAAAGTCCGAGTAAAGCAATACATAGAATTATGAATTTTATGGGATATGGAGAATATCTAGAGAGAAATAATATTAAAGAAAATAAAATAGAAATTTTAAAAATGTTAGCTCAAAATGAAATAACAATTGAAGGATTTTTACATAGAATAGAGTTATTACAAAATATTGTCCAAAATAAAAAACAAGATTTTAGTAGTTCGCTTATTTTGTCAACTATTCACTCAAGTAAAGGACTCGAGTATGAGAAAGTTTATTTGATGGATGTTTTTGATGGGCAATTTCCAGATCATAACATAACTTCTTATAAAAATGCGACCGGTGATGAAAAAAATAAATATGAAGAAGAACGTAGATTATTTTATGTGGCATTGACGAGAGCAAAAAACAAATTATATATATTTCATATTAAAAATTGTCA
>JBOFWM010000057.1:0-62551 GCA_051653625.1 Lachnospiraceae bacterium | reverse complement strand
CAATTTTTACTTTACAAAAACTTTTCAGTGATATCAAAATCAAAATTGATAAAATCATAAAATTAAATAAATCACTTCCCAAAATATTTCCAATACAAAGACCTGCTTCATGAAATATCATTGTAGACGAAATACTTGTAAACATTTCTGGTAATGATGTCACCGCAGATAATAATATTCCGCCAATAAACGCTCCTGATAAACTCGTCTTTTTTTCCAACAAATCAACATAATCTGCTGCCTTAATAGATAATAAAGTTACTCCAACTGCTACACATAAATACATAAAATAAATCATTCATTCTTCCTCCTAAAATTGGCATAAAAATACCATGTAATGATATAATCATACATGGTTATTGATAAACTCCATGTACAATTATGGCTTTGTACATGAGTCTCATTATTTAAGATATGCCAGGCATTTCTGCCAGTATGTTGACATATCACGCTTTTGCGCCAACTACTCCCTCAAGAATACTTAACTTATCATATATTTTTTTAGCTGTCAATTTTATTTCAAAAAAAACACCTTACAAATTGTAAGGTGTTTTCAAAACTTATATTTTGATTAAGCTTCTTCTGTTGTTGTAGCTTCTTCTGTTGTTGTAGCTTCTTCTGTTGTAGCTTCTTCTGTTGTTGTTTCTTCTGTTGTAGCTTCTTCTGTTGTAGCTTCTTCTGTTGTTTCAACTACTGCTTCTGTTGTTTCAACTACTGCTTCTGTTGTTTCAACTTCTGTTGTTGTTGTTGTGCTTGATCCACATGCTACTACTAATGTTGCTGCTACTGCTACTGTTGCTAATACTAATACTAATCTTTTTTTCATAATTAAATTCTCCTCTTTTAAAACAAATAATATTATGTTAAATCGCTTTAACAATTGCAAGTATACTTCATAATATTTTGTTTGTAAATAGGTTTTGTATATTTTTTAAACAAATTATGAATTTTTTAAGGTTGTGTTCATATTTTATTCACATTTCAAAAAATATGCAGTATATGGTTCTAATCTACTCCCACCACCAAAATCAAACTCTTTCCCCGTAATCAAATCGATAGCTTTCCCACATCTTGCATCATAATGAGCAGTATAAGATTCATCATCTGCATTAATTGCTATCAAAATACGTTCATCTTCAAACGCTCTTTCGAAAATGCATTGTTTATTTGTTAAAACAATGCTATTAAAACTACCATAATTCAAAGCTTTTGATTTCTTTTTTATTTTTCCTAGCGCTGCTATATATCCACTTAATTCATTGAAAATTGGCTTCTCAAAAGAAATACGTAATGCTGGATCTCCTTCGCTTTTATCTGCCTTTTCTCCCCATTCGCTTCCATAATAGATACATGGTATTCCAGGCATTCCAAATGCAAAAGCATAAATTATAGGAAGATGCTTTTCATTTTGTATGATACTCGCAATTCTTGAAACATCATGATTATCTAAAAAGGTTAATAAGTGCTTACCTCTATAAAGATTCCAATCTTCTGGTCCAAATTGTCTTAATAAAGAATGTATGATTTCAAACATATTCATACTATTAAAGCTTGAATGAAGACCTTTATAACATTCATAATTTGTTACTGAATGAACCATAGTATCATTTAATAATGTATTATAATTTCCATGTACTACTTCACCTAATAAAAAGAAATCTTCTTTTTTACTATCACAAAAACTGCGAAGCCTTCTTACAAAATCATGATCTAAGCAATATGCTACATCTAGTCGAATACCATCTATATCAAATTCCCTAATCCATTGGTCAACGGCATCTAAAATGTGTAAAATAACCTCCTCATTTTTCAGATTTAACTTTACCAAATCATAATTTCCTTCCCAACCTTCATACCATAATCCATCATTATAATTTGAATTTCCATCTAGGTTGATGTGAAACCAATCTAGATATTTTGAATTATGACGATTTTTTACAACATCTTGAAACGCATAAAACCCTCTTCCTACATGATTGAAAACACCATCTAATACAACTTTTATTTCGGCATTGTGCAAATGATTGCATACTAATTTGAAATCTTCATTTGTTCCTAATCTTTTATCAATTGTTTTATAATCTCTTGTGTTATATCCATGTGTATCTGACTCAAAAATTGGTGAAAAATAAATTGCGTTACATCCTAACTTTTCAATATGGCCAATCCATTCATTTACTTTTAATATTCTTGATGTTAATATCCCATCATTTTCAAATGGTGCACCACAGAATCCTAATGGATAAATTTGATAAAAAACACTTTCATATGCCCACATATTTTCGCCCTCTTTTCTTTTATTTCATATACTATCACATTTTTGTTTCTACTATACCATTTATTTTTGAACATCAATTGACTATTCAAGTTCTTAAGACTTTATCTTTTTACTATTAAATAATTGGTTATCCACACTGTTTTTTGTGTGGATAACTTGAAAGCTAGGTATTTTGTAAAGAAATCCACTGTTTCCACATAGTTATCCACAACTTTTCAACTGTTAAAAACCTAAATTCAAATGTCATTTTTGTAGAATTGTGTGTCATTTTTTCTTTTATGTTTCCCAGAATTTTAAAATACTATTTTTAATATTATTTATAGTAACGTTAGATATTTGACTCCAATCTTTTGGAAATAAAGATTTATAGCCATTGTTAGTAAATCTGTAATCTAAAAGTACAATAATCCCCTTATCTTCCATTGTACGAATAACTCTTCCAGCTGCTTGAAGAACATTGTTAATGGCTGGATATTGATATGCATATTGAAATCCTTGATTTTCCTTGACTTTGTCAAAATAATTTTTCATTAATTCTTTTCTTACACTTATTTGTGGTAATCCTGCACCAACTATTATAACACCAATCAAAGATTCTCCCTTTAGATCAATTCCCTCTCCATAGATCCCACCTAAAACACAAAATCCTAATAAGTTATTTTCTTCTCGAAACCTTCTCAAAAACTCTTCTTTTTCTTGCTCCTTCATATTTCTATTTTGTTTTACAATAGAATATATTTTTTTTCTCTGTTTCCTTATAAACGCCTCATATACCGATTCTAACAATTGATATGAAGGAAAAAACACAAAATAATTCCCATTTTTCGCCCTCATAATTTCTTCAATATAATCTGCATATTGTATAAACAATTCTTCATTCCTATACTCATATATACTTGTTATATCAGTTGCTATAAAAACCTTCTTTTTCTTTTCATCAAAAACAGAATCTGATGTAATAGTATAATCCTCTTCACTCCCCCCTAACATAGATTTATAATAATTAATTGGCAATAATGTAGCTGAAAATAAGATACTAGCAACCCCTAAATTTAAACATTCTTCAATCCAAGATGTTGGATCCACACAAAATAAATAAACAAAAAATGATTCCTCCTCTCTTTGTGCATATATAATATAATGATCATCTATACGTTCATATATAAGTAGAAAATGTGAAATCAAAAAATAAAATTCTAATATTTCTTCTACTATCGTACCTTCTTTTTCTATTTCTAATATTTCTTTTATAGCACTTTCTAGACTTCCCATTGCTTGCACTAAACTACGTATATCATTTAGCACCAAAACTGACTCACAGTCCTTTTTGATATATAACAATTGTTTATTCACTGCCTCAAATCGTCGATTTAGCTTCTCATGATGGTATTTTTTTATTTTATTCATATAAGTCACAAGTTCTTCTTTGCAAATAAATGCACTGTACATCTCACGTCCACGTTCTACAAGATTATGTGCTTCATCAATTAAAAAACAATATTTTTCTTTGATGCCTTCTGCAAAAAAACGCTTTAATCTTGCATGAGGATCAAATAAGTAATTATAATCACCAATTATACCATCACAAAATATACTAACATCTAATTCTAATTCAAACGGACATACCGTATATTTTAATGCATACTCAATAATTTCTTTTCTTGTAATTGTATTTTCATTATTTATTAATTCAAAAATACAATCATTTACTCTGTCATAATGTCCTAATGCATACCTGCAAGATATTGGATTGCAATCTACTTTTGCTAAAAAACATATTTTTTCTTTTGCAGTTAGAACAATAGATTTGAAGTCAACGCCTTTATTTTCTAATAACAAAAAAGTATCTTTTGCAACCTCTCTTGTTATTGTTTTTGACGTAAAATAAAATATTTTATTTACATGCCCTTTTCCCATTGATTTCATTGCTGGAAAAATCGTAGAAATTGTTTTTCCTATCCCCGTTGGTGCATGCAAAAACAATTTACTTTTATGCCATATAGAATGATATATATGAGTGATTAACTCTTTTTGTCCTTTTCTATAAGAAAAAGGCAATTCAAACTCAAGTAATGTTCGATCCCTATTACGTTTCCATTCTAATTTAAATCGACACCACTTTTTATAACAAAATAGTGCTTCCATAAACCATTGTTCCAAATCAATTAGAAAAAATGTTTCATGAAAATATTTTATTTCTTCTGTTTCTAAATTACAATACGTAAGTTGTATCTTAATTTCTTCTATTTTTTTATTTCTTGCATATAAATATGCATAACACATTGCTTGATACAAATGTTCCTTGATTGGCTCTTTAATATGTTTTAATTCTTTATAGGTTCCTTTGATTTCATCTATTGTAACATTTTGCTCTATATCAATTATGCCATCCGCTCTTCCATGTACTTTAATTTCAAATTCATTCATATCAAAAGTTTGTGTCAAACCTACTTCTGCTTTATAATTAGAACCCATTCTTCTTTGAATCATACGATGAATTTTCGAACCTTCTTGCATTGCATTTTCTATATATCTTTTTCTTCTATTATCAATATCACCTGATCGAAAAATAAATTCTATAAAATCTCTAACACTTATGGCTATTACTTCCTTTTCCATTATCAAAGTAGCCCTTTCTTAAAATATATAAAAAATACCTTATATATGATATTGTATCATATATAAGGTATTTTTGGTGCCTATAATTACTCTAAAATTTATATTCTGAAATATCTAGCATGCAATAGCATAGGTCATAAGATACTGTTCAAAAAACACGTTGTAGCCATGACATGTTACTGTTAAAACTTGTCTAAAATCAAGCCCAAGTACACCAACAATTGACTTAGCATCTACGCAATATCGATTATATGCAATATCAATATCAAAATCACAAGCGGTTGCTCTATTAACAAACTCTTTCACATCACAAGGCTGTAATTTAATTTTATGCTCTCTCATACATTCTCCTTTTCTTTACATTAATTGTCAAATTTTGTTATCGTGAATACTAGTCTATTATACATATCTTATAGAAAATGTAAAGATGTATTTTATGTAAAATTTGTAAATTTTAGTATTTAAATGTAAATTTTTTGTAAAGGAATGTTTTTCTAGAATTCTACCATATTACTTCTAAATCTGATAGGCAATAAATTTCGTTGTAATTGTAAATTTTCTCGTTCTTTAATTGAAATTTTATCACAAAATTCTTTAAATAATATTTGTATTTCCAATTCTTCCTTTGAAAATTCTAAGCATTTATCTTTTTCAAAGATTTCTCCACTAACCATAAAAAATTGCGTTCCTTTTTCATGAACAACATATTCCATTCTTATCTCATCAAAAATAATGAAATTTTCTAAAGGTAATCTATTAGAAAAATGTGGCGCTAAAGATATTAATATTCTATTCTTTGGTGCAATTTTTGCAAACAAAACACCACTTTTTAATTCTTTAAATCGTAAAAAACCTTTAAAATGATGCACTTCATTCCATACTGCTCTACTATATCGAAAACATCTTTCAATATAAGGATTTGTTATAATGTCAAATAAATTCCTTCTACATTTATTTTCAAGTCCATACACAATCAAATGATAAATATCATTTGGCATTTCTTCTTCACATGAAGCTAATACCAACCAAATAAGTTTATATGTCTCTTCCGAAAAACGCTCATTCAATGTCTTTAATACTTTTGTTGCCTTATTTGTATCTACTGGAATATGATAATATGTAGTAAACAACTTAAATGTATCATCTTCTTTAATTTGAACTCTTGTGTGTTCATGTGATATTTTTCTGGCATACGCTTCATATATACCAGTCAGAATTCCCTCTACACAATCTTCACATATTAAAACTATCTGCTCCATTATTAACCTATTCTTTCTATATGCTTACGTTCTTTTATATTGCCATTATTTCCTTGCAACTCATAACTTTTTGTATCAAATAAAGAAAGCTGCTTATATGTAACTTGATTATGGTCAAATGGTAATTTTTCTTTTATATCTATCAGATTTCTAGTAATATAATTTTCTTCTACTTTCGTTTGGTACATCATCTTACCATTACATGTAATAAAGTAAAGCGCTCTTTTTAATACTACGCCAATTTTTTTCAAATGCAAAAAATCAAGATTTCCGCTGCGTCTTGCGTGAATAATACGCCTTGCACTCTTAACGCCAATTCCTGGAATACGTAATAACATTGCATAATCTGCCTTATTAACTTCAATTGGGAAATACTCCAAATGCCTAAGCGCCCAATTTGCCTTAGGATCTAATAACACATTAAAGTTTGGTTGCTCTTTGCTTAATAATTCCTCTGCCTTAAATTGATAAAATCGTAATAAAAAATCCGCTTGATATAATCTATGCTCACGAAGCAGTGGTGGACCATCTGGTAAGGATGGCAAAGTTGTATCTTGATTTACATTAATAAATGCGGAATAAAATACGCGTTTTAAATTAAATTTTTCATATAGATTTTCTGCAATCGTAATAAATTGATAATCACTGTCTGATGTTGCTCCTATAATCATCTGTGTTGATTGCCCTGATTGAACAAATTTAGGTGCCTTCTTGTAAAGAACAATTTCGTTCTTATTTTGAACAATCCCATTTTGAATTTGTCGCATAGGAGATAGTATCATTTTTCGATGTTTATTAGGTGCAAGTTCTGCAAGTCCAGTTGAAGTTGGAAGTTCCAGATTAATACTTATACGGTCAACAATATATCCCATTTTTTCAACGATATGACTGTCCGCACCTGGTATGGATTTAACATGAATATATCCTTGAAAGTTATGCTGTAATCTTAATTTTAAAATTGCTTCATACATTAATTCCATTGTATATGTCGGATTTTTTATAATCCCTGAACTTAAAAACAATCCTTCTATATAATTACGACGATAGAATTCAATTGTTAAATTAGCTAATTCATCTGGAGTAAAACTAGTTCTTCTTACATCATTACTTACACGATTAATACAATATTTGCAATCATAAATGCATTCATTTGTAAAAAGTACTTTTAATAAACTAATACATCTTCCATCTGCGGAAAAACTATGACATATTCCTGCTGCAATAGTATTTCCCATTCCTGTTCCATCACCTTGTCGATCCGATCCACTAGATGTACATGCCACATCATATTTTGCAGAATCTGCTAAAATTCCAAGTTTATTCATAATAGCTTCGCTTGAAAAAGCACTACTACAAGAGGTATTATATTTTGTTATATTTAAAACACTATTTTCCATATATAAACTCCATTCACACACAACAAACATTTGTTCTGTTTTTATTTTATCAGAACAAATGTTTGTTGTAAAGAAAATTTATGTAATTCCAATTATATCCTTTTAATGATAAATTCTGGTGTTCCCATATAACCTGGAGTATATTGATATTTTTCAAATACAATAACCACATCACCATCTTTATTTAAGTAAAAGTTCGTGGTTTCATCAATCGTTTTAAATCCTTTTTCTTTCATCATTTCATCCTCTTCATCTCCCATATAGCCCCAGAATATTTGTTCTTCCCTTTCTAGCGTTCTTTAATTTGACTAATTGTAAGATCTAAATTATAATAAATATTTTTTCAGAATAGCTTGCCCATCCTTCATACCCTGTGAGTACAAAAGAAACAATAGACTCATTTTGATATTTAATATCATATCCTACATAAATGTCCATTTCTCTTGCTTCCCATTCTTCCTTAGTACTACCTGTTTCTAAAAATGCCTTTTTATATTTTTCCATATTCTTCTTTGCATTTTCAACAATATTAATACCAAATAGCAAGACAATAACAATACTTGCTGCAATTGCACTAAAACTTTTTATAATTCTATTTGTCATTTTTCTTTTTTTTGTTTTTAGCATTTCCTCGCTTACTCTTTTAGATAATTCCTCTGGAATAGGAATTTGTTCAAATAATCCTTTGTCTATTTTTTCAGAGCACTATACAATCTTGTTTTTACAGTGTTTTCATTTTCATTTAGAATTGATACAATTTCTTTAATAGTAAATTCTTTATAATATTTAAGTACAATAATCGTCTTTTGTTGTTCTGGAAGCATCATCATCTTTTCAAGTAAATTTTTAAATCTTTCATATTATTTATATCATTTTCTTCTAATCTTTGATCAATCAACTCACTTTGAATTGGTATTTCACGCTTTTCTTTTTTCAAATAATTACATGCTTCGTGAATCAATATTCTGTAAAACATACCTTGTTGTTTTATGATATAAGAAATTACTTCATCATTTACTTGTCTCATTTTCCCCTGCCTCCTATTCTATTTCTTCTTTTATACTATATAGACAATTATATACTCTAAAAAGTTTTAATTTTCTAACAAAAAAAGAATTTCTTTTGTTTTTTGAGATATTTTTTCATTTTTTTCTAAATAAACCATATGAAATTGTCTTTCAACTTCCAATCCCTTAATTCGAAATATTCCATACTCTTCTTCATTTTTTACAACTGCCTCATATACAAAAGAAATCCCATTGCCTTTTCGTATTACATCTTTGATTCTTTCAAATTCATTACATACACTTGTTTTTTTAAAAGATGAAATAGATTGATTTTTTTCTCTTAACACCTGCTCTAATACTTCTCTTGTTCCAGATCCTATCTCCCGTACAATAAGCGGATACGAAAATAGCTCTTCAAAGCAAACTTCTTTACCTGCAATTCTATGATTTTTTTCACATATTCCTATAAATTTTTCTTTTTTATAATTTGTACTTCCATATTTTCTTTTATCAAAATTTCCTTCTACAATCGCTATATCTAACTCTCCATGATCAATTTTATAAAGTAAATTTTTCGTATTATCAATGTAATATTCTATTTCATACTCATCCATTTCCATTAGTTTTCTAATGGTTTCATTCAATATATAATTTCCTATAGTTTTCGTCGCACCAATTGTTATTTTTTTCTTGTCACATGCTTTTAATCTTTCTTTTAAATTTAATTCTTGTTTTACTGCATATCTCGCGTACTCCTCTAAAAGTTCCCCTTTTTTTGTTTTCATTAATTTCTTTTTTTCATAAATAAATAAGGAGCATTCTAATTCTTTTTCTAATCCCTTAATATGTTGCGTAACTGCTGGTTGTGTCAAATGTAGAGCTTGTGCAGTTATTCTATAATTCATCGAATCACAAAGTTCTAAAAATGTATAAAGTCTTGTATCTATCATATCTTATCCTCACCTTTAATATTATTGATAATTATTTCTTATCAATAATAAATTTTTTATAATTATATTTTATCATATATTTGTGATACTATGTACACATATTACATTTGGAGGATTTTTATGAAAAAAATATTACCTGGATTTATTCTTTCCCTAGTTATTGCGTGTATCGCTACTTTAATTGAATCATTTTTACCAATCCATCTAATTGGTGCTTCTGTTATTTCATTATTTCTTGGAATGATACTCAATCATTTTATAAAACTACCTATTCTACAAAAAGGAATTACATTTACGTCTAAAAAAGTTTTGAAATTTGCCATTATTTTATTAGGTTCTTCTTTAAGTATTCAAACCATTTTATCCGTAGGAAAACTTTCTCTTACTGTTATGATATTCACCTTACTTACTTGCTTTGGTGGTGGTTATTTTATAGGTCGTGCATTAGGTCTAAATTGGAAATTATCAAATTTAATCTCTGCAGGTACTGGTATTTGTGGTGGTTCTGCTATTGCTGCGCTTTCTCCTGTTATTGAGGCAAAAGAAAGTGATGTCGCTTATGCAATCTCTGCAACATTTCTATTTGATATTGCAATGATCTTACTTTTTCCATTCTTAGGAAGATTTCTCGGTTTAAGTGATATGGCATATGGTCTTTGGACAGGTACTGCAGTCAACGACACTTCTAGTGTTGTTGCAGCTAGCTATGCTTTTAGTGAATCTGCTGGTGATTTTGCAACTATGGTAAAACTAACAAGAACACTTTCTATTATTCCTGTTGTTATAATTTTTTCTCTGATTAATATGAAAGTAAAACAAAAAGAAGCACAAAATGCAGGTTCTACATTTTCTACTTCTTCAAATTGTTTTGATTCTATTTCATTTATCTCATTAATCCCATGGTTTATTGTTGGATTTTTATTGCTATCTGTTTTAAATAGTTTTGGAATGATTCCATCTACTTTTTCAATTTTTGCCAAAAGCCTTAGTAAATTTTTAATGGTTGCATCTCTTGGTGCAATTGGACTTAAAACAAGTATCTTAGAATTAAAGAATTCCGGAATCACTCCAATGATACATGGATTTATTATTTCGCTTCTTGTTGTAATTGTAGCATTTTTAGTTGAATATTTCATGGGTATTATATGATACTCCTTGAAGATTCTCGAATAACTAAATTCCCTTTAAAAACAATATGTTGATGTTGTTCCTTTCCTCTTATTACATTAAACAAAAGACCAATTGTTGCTAATGCCATTTCTTCCACTGGTTGAACCAAGGTAGAAATGGCTGGAAAATAGTAGGCACCCATGGTAATTCCGTCATAACCGACCACACTATAGTCTTCCGGAATCTTATATCCCTCTTCTAAAATAGCCCTACATGCTCCAATTGCCATATTATCTGAAATAGCAAATAATGCAGTAAATTCCTCTTTTGACTTTAATAAATCTTTTGTCATCTCATATCCATTTTCTATCGTATATGTTTGAAATTTATTTTTTATGGTACGTATCAAATTAGGATTTAATAGAATATGATTCTTTTCATGCGCTTTTAAATATCCATTTAATCTAAGTTTACCAATACTCTCATCCTGTTCATCAGCTGCTAAAATTGCAATTTTTTTGTGTCCTATATTTATCAAATACTCCACAACACTAAAACTTTCTTTTTCATCGTCTACAGAAATAGACGAATATGTAATTTTATTTGTAGTTTCTAAAGATCCACCTATGGTGCTAAGAACAAAAGGAACATTTAACTGTCCCAGTTTTTCTTCGCTATGATTAAAATAACCGCCTAAAAATACAATTCCTCTTAATCTCTTTTCTTTAATTAATTCTAATGCGACCTCAACTTCGTCTTCACCAAACTCTACATGCTGTAGGACAAGAGAATACTTCTTTTTTTTCACCTCTTCTTCCATAATTTTTATTATATTATTGAAAAATGGATTTGCAATCCCTTTTACTAAAACAGCAATTGTTTTTGCATCTGTTCTTTTAAGATTTCTAGCACTATTATTAGGAATATAATTATGTTCCTTGATTACATTCATAATTAGCTTTTTTGTCTCTTGATTAATATCTGGATGATTATTAATTGCTCTAGATACTGTGCTTACACCAACATTACAAATTTTTGCAATATCTTTAATTGTAATCTCTGACATACTCTTACCCTCTTTTTCATCTTTATACAATCTTATTCCTTGTATACTCTACCAAATATTTTTGTAAGCTTATAGATTTTCTTTTGCAAAGATTTTGTAATAGCATCTTCTTTCATTCTCCATTTCCAATTATTTCCCAATGTAGATGGCGTGTTTGTTCTCGCTCTAGCATCTAATCCTAAATAATCCTGCATTGGAATAATTGCTGTATCTGAGACACTTGATAATGCAGCTCTTATTAATTTCCATTCCACATGCTCATCTAATGTAATATCTAAATATGTTTTTGTATATTTTAAATCTTCTTGGTTAATTTCTTGATACCACCCAACTGAAGTATTATTATCATGTGTGCCAGTATATACAATGGAATTTTTTTTGTAGTTATGTGGTAAATAATCACTTTCTTCTCTTGAATCAAAGGCAAACTGTAAAATTTTCATTCCTGGATATCCGGTTTTTTCTACCATATCAATTACAGATTGTGTTAAATATCCTAAATCTTCTGCGATTACTTTTTGATTTCCTAATACGTTCTTTAATGTTGCAAAAAAAGGATACCCAGGTCCTTTTTCCCACTTTCCAAATTCTGCCGTTTTATCTTTAAATGGAATCGCATAATATTCATCAAATCCTCTAAAATGATCAATTCGAACTACATCGTACAATTTAAAACAATGTTCCATTCTCTTCATCCACCAAGCGTACTTCGTTTTCTTATGATAATTCCATCGATATAACGGATTTCCCCATAATTGTCCTGTTTTAGAAAATGCATCTGGTGGACAACCTGCAACTGCAATTGGATTTCCATTTTCATCTAATTGGAATAACTCTGGATTAGCCCATGTATCTGCACTATCAAATGCCACATAAATTGGAATATCACCAACTATTTCAACTCCTTTTTTATTTGCATATTTTTTCAATTTAAACCATTGCTTCATAAAAATAAATTGAATAAATTTATAAAAAAGAATGTCTTCTACTAATTCTTTCTTAATTGCTTTCATCGCGTTTTTTTTTCGAAGTCTGATGTCATTATCCCACAACATAAAGCTTTTTCCATTATATTTCTTTTTGATTGCCATAAACATTGCATAATCATCTAACCAAAAATCTTGCTCTTTTATAAATTTACGAAATGCGTCTTGTTTTTCAATTTTACTATTTTTAAAAGCAAGAAATAAAATCTGAAATCTAGTATTATAAATTTTTTCGTAATCAACATATTCTATATCACTTGTTCCGTCATATTTTTCGCAATCTTCTTTTGTAATATACCCTTTTTCTACAAGTTCATCCAAATCTATATAATAAGGATTTCCAGCAAAAGTAGAAAATGATTGGTATGGTGAGTCTCCATATCCTGTTGGTCCTAATGGCAAGATTTGCCAATAACTCTGTCCTGATTTTTTTAAAAAATCAATAAATTCGAACGCCTCTTTTGAAAATGTTCCAATTCCATAATTTGATGGTAAACTTGATATTGGCAATAAAATTCCACTTTTTCGCATAACCTTCATACCCCATTTCTTCTAATATACTTCTAATTTTATCCTTTTACTGCACCAGCCACAACACCTTCTATAATATATTTTTGACAAGCTAAGTAAAATAATATGATAGGTATAATTGCAAGCACTAATAATGCCATCATTGCACCCATGTCTTTTGAACCATATGATCCAACTAGATATTGAACAACTACTGGTATTGTTTTATATTTTGTTGCAACTCCAATTACTAAGTATGGTAATAAGTAATCATTCCAAATCCACATTGCATTTAAAATAGCTACTGTTATAGCTGTCGGTTTCAAAATTGGCATTACAACTTTAAAAAAAGTCTGTAATGGATTACAACCATCAATCATTGCTGCTTCTTCTATTTCTAATGGTATTGATTTTACAAAACCACTAAACATAAAAACTGATAATCCAGCTCCAAAACCAATATAAAGTAAAACCATTCCTATCGGATTATTTAACTTTAATTGATCTGCTAATTTTGACATAGTAAACATTACCATTTGAAATGGTACAATCATAGAAAATACAAACATGTAATAAATACCATTGGTTAATTTTGTCTTAACTCTAGTTATATAATATGCTGTCATAGAAGTAAAGAAAATAATTCCGATTACAGAAAATACTGTAATAAATAAAGACCAGCCGAATGCAGAAAAAAATCCAGTTACTTCGATTCCATTGATATAATTTGTTAGACCTGAAAATGTCTCACTAGTAGGCAATGCAAAAGGTGCATTACTAATATAAAGTTTCCCTTTAAATGAATTCAAAAATATAAAGAAGATTGGGGTTAAAAATACAACTACCAATATACACATAAGGATAAATATGAATACATGAGATGGTTTCATTTTTCTTTTCATTAATTTTCTACCTCCCTACGTCTTGTAAATACCAATTGTGTCAATGCAATAACAGCTAAAATCAAGAAGAACATAACTGCTTTCGCTTGTCCAACACCTTCAAATCCAGTACGTCCATAAAAAGTATTATAAATATCTAATGCCATCATTGCTGTCTTTTTAGAAGGGGCTCCTGCTGTTAATGCAAGATTTTGATCAAATAGTTTAAAACAATTAGATACCGTTAAAAATAAGCAAATAGTAATTGATGGCATAACCATTGGAATAGTTACGCTTTTTAATGTTTGCCACCAAGTAGCACCATCAATTTTTGCCGCTTCAGTTAATTCTGTTGGAACATTTTGTAATCCTGCAATATAAATAATCATCATATATCCTATTAATTGCCAATTCATTAAAATGACAAGTCCCCAAAATCCATAAGTAGCATTTGCAACAAGTGTAGTTTCATATTGTATTAATATTGCATTAATCATTGATTGCCAAATATATCCTAAAATAATTCCACCTATTAAATTAGGCATAAAAAATACTGTACGAAATAGATTGGTTCCCTTAATTTTTTTTGTAAGAAGTAATGCAATAATAAAAGAAAATACATTAATCGTAATGATTGCAACAATTGCAAATTTTCCAGTAAACAGCATTGCATTCAAGAAATCTACTCCTTGTTTTCCATTTACTTCAAATGCCTTAATATAATTACTTAATCCCACAAACTGTGCATTGTTAACTGTTGTAAATTCACAAAATGATAAATAAATTCCCATGATAAATGGCACAAGAAATGCCAATGAAAAAGCAAGAATTGTTGGCAATGTAAATACTAACATATATTTTTTTAATGTTTTTTCCATAATATTACCCTTTCTTTGATAGAAAGTGAGAGGATATGCTCCTCCCACTTCCTGTTACAATCATGATGTTAATATGATTTTTCAGTAGCCCAACCTTCAACTACAGTGTCTACTACATCATTCCACTCAATGCTTCCTGCAGAATATTCAAGAAGTGCTGCACCAAAGTCATCTTTAAATTGTTGACTTGGAAATGTTGTAAAGTTCCAAGAAACACTTGTTTTACTTGTATCTTCCATATAACGAATCACCTCTTGTGCTAATGGATCTGTTGGTTTTTCATCGTCTTCAAATGTTGAAAATGGTGCAATAAATCCTAAGTCATTTGTCACTGCATTTTTACCTGCTTCTGATGAGAATAACCATTCTACAAATGCAATGGAAGCATCTTGATCTTCTTTTGAAACTTTACTATTGATACAGAAGAAGTTTTCTGTTCCAGTACATAATCCTTGGTTTTCTTCTCCATCTACACCTGTATAAATTGGCATAAATTTTACATTTTCTTCTGATACAACATTACCTGCTACACCAGCGATTTGTCCCCATCCCCAATTACCATTTTGAACCATTGCGACTTGCCCTAATGCAAATTCAGCCATAGAATCATCTACTGCCTTGCTTCCAAGTAATGCTGGTGGAGTAATAGAATTATTAATATATAAATCAAAAATATTTTTGTATTCTTTATTATAAGTAAATTCTAAAGTATCTGTATCTGTTATTTCTTTGTCTTTGTATTCATAATATACAGGTATGTTTGCTAAGTGTGTTTGCCATCTCCAATCTTCCCCTGGTGTTAGTGAGGTAGATGCAAATACTCCTTCAATTCCTAATTCATCTTTTTTTCCTTGCATATCCTCCACTACTGTACTCAACGTTTCGAAATTATTGATTTCATCCATTGAAGTTGCTAAAGCTCCATCTAATGCAAAATATCGTTCCATAATTTCTTGGTTATAAATAATTCCATATCCTTCTACTACGTAAGGAATTCCGTATACTCCCCCTTCTTCTCCTTCAATTGCCAAACTCTTATCCAATAACCACTCATATAAGGATGTATTTGATAAATCTAAACAATATTCTTTCCATCCTTCATATCCAACTGGTCCATTAATTTGAAATAGAGTAGGTGCGTCTGTTTTTGCAATTTCTGATTTTAAAGTTTGTTCATAAGTACCACTTGCTGCAGTTACTACACGAACCTCTACTCCTGTTTCAGCTTTGTAAGTTGCAGCAATTTCTTGCCATGCTGCTTCTGCTTCTGGCTTAAAATTCAAATAATATACTTGGCCACTTCCACTTGACTCTTGTGTTGTAGTACCCGCCCCTTGATCACTTGTTGGTGTTTGTGTATCTGTTGTTGCTTCCTTACTTGAACCACATCCAACAACAAGCGCTGATACCATTGTAAATGCAAGTAACATACTAATTATTTTTTTCTTCATATCCTTACCTCTCTCTTTCTAAAATACTATTTATAGTTCCTCCCAAGCATTAATTCGGAAACGTTATCGGTAACGTTTCCATTAATCTTAAACATATAATATCATGCACACAGCATTTGTGCAATTGTTACTATTACTAGATAATCTGATATTTTTTTTGTGTATTTTGCCCAAGTATAATTGTTTTATTAAATTTTGAGTTGCTAATATTCTATTATCCGTGTTTTTTCATCCAGATATATTAGCCACCTATTAAAAAAATAATACTTAGACTTTTATGAAAGAAAAATTATTTAAAGTAAAGAATAAAAAATAAAATCCTCTGCATTTTAAAATGCAAAGGATTTTATTTTTTATTGTAAACTCATATTTGTATAACCCATTAAACTTTCGTCTACTTCTCTTGCTACTTCTCTTCCTTCTCTAATTGCCCAAACAACTAAAGATTGACCACGTCTCATATCTCCTGTAGCAAAAACATTTGCTACATTTGTTTTATAACTTCCAGAATTTGTAGCTACATTTGTTCTTCCATCAAGTGTTACTTTAAAAGCATCTGATACATAAGATTGTGCTCCTAAAAAACCAGCTGCAATAAATACATAGTCTGCATCTAATACTTTTTCACTACCAGCAACCTCAACCATATTCATTCTTCCAGTTGCCTTATCTTTTACCCATTGTAATTTTACAATTTTAACACCTTTTAAAGCACCTTTTTTATCTTTTATAAATTCTTTTACAGTTGATTCATAAATTCTAGGGTCATTCCCAAATAATGCAATGGCTTCTTCTTGACCATAATCTGTTTTACAAATCTTAGGCCATTCTGGCCATGGATTATCATCTGTTCTTTTATCTGGCGCTTTTGGCATCATCTCAATTTGAACAACGCTTTTTGCACCATGTCGAATTGCAGTTCCAAGACAGTCATTCCCTGTATCTCCACCACCAATGATAATTACATTTTTCCCCTTTGTATCTACAAATTGTTTATCAGCAAAATTAGAATCCAATAAGCTTTTTGTATTCATTGTTAAATAATCTACCGCAAAATAAATACCGGTAGCATCTCTTCCTTCCACATTAATATCTCTAGGATTCGAAGCTCCACATGCAAGAATAATTTTATCGAAATCTTTTAACATTGTATTTGCTTTTATGTCTTTTCCAACATCTACTCCTGTTTTGAATACAACGCCTTCTTCTTCCATAACAGCTATTTTACGTTCAATAATTTGTTTTTCAAGTTTCATATTAGGGATTCCATACATTAACAATCCACCAATTCTATCACTTCTTTCAAAAACAGTTACAAAGTGACCTCTTTTATTTAATTGATCTGCTGCCGCTAATCCTGCAGGACCACTTCCAACAACTGCAACGTGCTTTCCAGAACGAGTCATCGGAGCAACTGCTTTTGCATATCCTTCGCTATATGCACGCTCAATAATTGCATATTCATTTTCTTTAGATGCTACTGCGTCTCCTATTAAACCACATGTACAAGCAGCCTCGCAAAGTGCTGGACATACTCTTGATGTAAATTCTGGAAAATTATTTGTTTTTTTCAATCTATTGTATGCTTCTTGCCAGTTTCCTGAATATACTAAATCATTCCACTCTGGAACTAAATTATGTAACGGACATCCAGAAGTCATTCCTGCAACATTCATTCCATATTGGCAAAAAGGAACTCCACATTCCATACATCTTCCACCTTGTTTTTGTTGTTTCTTTTCAGAAAGATGGATATGAAATTCATCAAAATTCTTAATTCTATCTTTAGGAGCAATTGAAGATGATACTTCTCTTTCAAACTCCATAAACCCAGTTGGTTTTCCCATTATTGTTTCCTCCTATTCTCTTACTTCACTCTACTTTTTCTTCGCATTTGCATAGAATGCTTCAATTTGCGCTTGTTCTGCACTAAGACCTTTTTCTTCCATTTGAACAATTGTTTTAAGCACTCTTTCATAATCGTGTGGAATTATTTTTTTGAATTTTGGCAAGTATGTTCCAAAATCATCTAATATTTCCTTACCTTTTGCCGAATTTGTATAAGCAACATGATCTTTAATCATTTCTTTCAATTCTTGCACATCATATTTTGAAGTAATCTCATTTGAGGATACCATCTCTTTATTTAATCTTAAATATAAATCATTGTCTTCATCAAGAACATATGCGATACCACCGCTCATACCTGCTGCAAAGTTTTTGCCAGTTTTACCAAGTACCACTACACGACCACCTGTCATATATTCACAACCATGATCACCAACACCTTCTACTACCGTGATAGCTCCTGAATTACGAACGCAGAAACGTTCTCCTGCCACACCATTAATATAAGATTTTCCACTTGTCGCACCGTAGAATGCAACATTACCAACAATAATGTTTTCATCTGCCTTAAAAATAGTACCTTTTGGAGGATATACGATTAATTTACCACCGGATAATCCTTTACCAAAATAGTCATTACTATCTCCTACAAGTTCAAGTGTTAATCCTTTTGGTATAAATGCTCCAAACGATTGACCACCTGCTCCTTTACACAATATTTGATACGTATCTTCTTCTAACGTGTCTCCATGTTTTTTTGTAATAACAGAACCTAAAATTGTTCCAAATGCTCTGTCCGTATTAATTACATCAATTTCTAAACTACGTTTTTGACCTAGCTCAATTGCTTTTCCTAATTGTTTTAATAAAACAGTTTCGTCTAATGTTTTTTCTAATTCAAAATCATAGATTTGTTTTGGATTAAAAATTGTTTCTTCTTTTAATTCTACATATGGATTGTTTAAAATACCATCCATTGTCACTTTTTGTTGGCGAGTTGTTAGTCCTTCTCTTACCTTTAATAAATCTGTTCTACCGACAAGTTCATCTATAGTACGAATTCCTAATTTTGCCATATATTCTCTGAGTTCTTGTGCAATAAATCTCATAAAGTTTACTACATATTCTGCCTTACCTCTAAAGTTTTTACGTAGTTCAGGATTTTGTGTTGCAACACCAACTGGACAAGTATCTAAATTACATACTCTCATCATGATACATCCTAATGTAACTAATGGTGCTGTCGCAAATCCATACTCTTCCGCTCCAAGAAGTGCAGCAACTAATACATCACGACCTGTCATTAATTTTCCATCTGTTTCAATTCTAACTTTCGAACGAAGTCCATTCATAATTAATGTTTGATGTGTTTCTGCTAATCCAAGTTCCCATGGAAGCCCTGCATTATAGATAGAATTTTTTGGTGCAGCTCCTGTTCCTCCATCATATCCAGAAATTAAGATTACCCCAGCTCCCGCCTTTGCAACACCAGCAGCAATCGTACCAACTCCAGCTTCTGAAACTAACTTCACGGAAATTCTAGCATCCTTATTGGAATTTTTTAAATCATAAATTAATTGTGCTAAATCTTCAATCGAATAAATATCATGATGTGGTGGTGGTGAAATTAACCCTACACCTGGTGTTGAATGTCTTGTTTTAGCAATCCATGGATATACTTTTGCTCCTGGTAAATGTCCACCTTCTCCTGGTTTTGCTCCTTGTGCCATTTTAATTTGAATTTCTTTTGCACTTACAAGGTAACTACTTGTTACACCAAAACGCCCACTTGCAACTTGCTTAATTGCTGAACAACGACTACGTTCATTGCTTCCTTCCACTAATCGTTCTTTATCTTCTCCACCCTCTCCAGAGTTTGATTTTGCTCCTAGCATATTCATAGCAATTGCTAATGTTTCATGTGCTTCTTTTGAAATCGAACCATATGACATTGCTCCAGTTTTAAAACGTTTTACAATAGAGTCAACGCTTTCTACTTCTTTGATATCAATTCCTTCTTTTGGATATTTAAAATCAACTAATCCACGTAAGTTTTTAATTTTATCTTCCGATGTTAATAATGCAGAATATTGTTTGAACAATTCATAATCACCACGTCTAGTAGACTCTTGTAATAAATGAATAGTTGCTGGATTATATAAATGATCTTCTCCACCACTTCTAGATTTATGCTGACCTGGGCTATCTAATGTCAAATCTGTAGAAAGGCCAAGTGGATCAAATGCAAGAGAATGTAAATCATCCACATCTTTTTCAATATCTTCTATAGTAATACCACCAATACGTGAAACAGTATTTGGGAAGTATTTATTAATCACTTGATTATCAATCCCTATTGCTTCAAAAATTTGTGATCCTTGGTATGATTGAATTGTAGAAATACCCATTTTTGATGCAATTTTAACAATGCCATGAATAACTGCATGATTATAATCATCAACTGCTGCATAATAATCTTTATCCAACATTTTACTATCAATTAATTCTTTGATACTTTCTTGCGCTAAATATGGATTAATTGCACATGCACCATATCCAAGCAATGTTGCAAAATGATGCACTTCTCTTGGTTCTGCTGACTCTAATACTAATGCAACATCTGTTCTTTTCTTTGTTTTTACAAGATGTTGATTTAATGCAGCTACTGCTAAAAGCGAAGGAATTGCAACATGATTTTCATCAACTCCACGATCTGATAATATAATAATATTTGATCCTTCACGATACGCACGATCTACTTCTACAAATAACTTCTCGATTGCTTTTTCAAGACTAGTATTTTTGTAATACGTAATAGGGATATCTTGTGTTTTAAATCCTTCTCTATTTAATGATTTTATTTTTAATAGGTCAGTACTTGTTAAAATCGGATTATTAATACGAAGCATTTGACAATTTTTTGGTGCTTCTTGTAATAAATTTCCTTCTGAACCTAAATATACAGTTGTAGATGTAATAATCTCTTCACGAATAGCATCAATTGGTGGATTTGTTACTTGTGCAAATAATTGTTTAAAATAATTGAATAATGGATGATATGTATCACTTAAGACTGGAAGTGGTGAATCTACTCCCATCGCAGCTACAGCTTCTTGTCCATTTCTCGCCATTGGTAAAATACTAGATTTTAATTCATCATACGTATATCCAAATGCTTTTTGAATACGTTTTCGTTCTTCATCCGAATATGTTGGTACACTTTTATTCGGAATTTTTAAATCTGCCAATTGTACTAAATTATTGTCTAACCACTCCCCATATGGTTGACGTGCAGCGTAAGATTCTTTTAATGTTTCATCGTCAATTAATTCACCCTTAACAGTGTCTACAAGTAACATTTTACCTGGGCGAAGTCTTTCTTTAATTACAATTTTATTTGGATCAATATCTAAAATTCCAACTTCTGAAGATAAAATCAAATCATCATCTGTTGTAATCATATAACGAGATGGTCTAAGTCCATTTCGATCAAGTACAGCTCCCATAATATCTCCATCTGAGAAAATGATAGATGCTGGTCCATCCCAAGGTTCCATCATAGTTGCATGATATTGATAAAAATCTTTTTTTGACATTGAAATTGTTTTATTATTTACCCATGGTTCTGGAATAGCAATCATTACCGCAAGTGGTAATTCCATACCTCCCATAACTAAAAATTCTAATGCATTATCTAACATAGAAGAATCGGATCCTGCTGTATTGATCGCTGGAAGCACTTTATGAAGTTCCCCTTTTAACTTTCCAGAGGCCAAACCTTCTTCTCTTGCTAGCATTTTATCTGCATTTCCACGAATAGTATTAATTTCGCCATTGTGTACAATAAAACGATTTGGATGTGCTCTTTCCCAACTTGGATTTGTATTTGTTGAAAAACGAGAATGAACTGTTGCAATTGCAGATTCATAATCCTTATCTTGAAGATCACTAAAAAATGTACGTAATTGTCCAACCAAAAACATACCTTTATAACAAACAGTTCTGCTTGATAATGATACTACGTATGTATTATCAATAGATTGTTCAAATACACGACGTGCTAAATATAATTTACGATCAAATTCTAGTCCTTTTTCTATATCTTTTGGTTTCTTAATAAATGCTTGTAAAATACAAGGCATACAATCTAATGCTTTATGTCCAAGAACTTCAGGATGTGTTGGAACTTCTCTCCATCCCAAAAATTCCATTCCTTCTTTTTCTACAATGATCTCAAACATTTTCTTTGATTGATTTCTTTTCAATTCATCTTGAGGAAAAAAGAACATACCTACTCCATATTCTCTTTCTTCTCCGATTTCTATTCCTAAAGGCGCAGTTACTTTTTTAAAAAATTTATGCGAAATTTGCAATAAAATACCAACACCGTCACCAGTTTTTCCTTCTGCATCTTTACCCGCTCTATGCTCTAAATTTTCTACAATCTTTAGTGCATTTTCTACAGTTGCTCTTGTTTTTCGTCCTTTAATGTTAACACAAGCTCCAATACCGCAATTATCATGCTCAAATTCTTTTCTGTATAGGGGTGCTTGTGGAACAGTTTGCAATACATCAAACATTTTTCTTCCTCCATATTTACCTTATTCATCATAAACATATAAAAAAAGTCGCACGTAGGCCTTGTAACTGCCCCTTTGCAACTAATTTTATAATACACCCTTTTTTTTCATTTGTAAATATAGACTTTTTCGAAAATTGTCAGATAATTTGATAATTCGATATTATTTTATTTATTGTCAGACTTCTTCTTTTTTTCCAAATAAATTAATATAATCACACAAACAATATTCACAATTAACGATGGTACTGTAAATATAAGTTCTTGCAATTTGTTAAAATACATAATGCAATAAATTCCTGTATTTGCAATGCCATGTATTACTACTGGAACATAAAATCTATTATACTTTTCATACATACTTACCATCAAAAACCCTAATATTACAGCGTAGATACCTTGCACAATATTTCCATGAAACATACCAAACAAAAGACTAGATCCTATCATGCCCATTTTCAATCCAAAATAACGATTCATTCGATTAAATACTATCCCACGAAAGACCATCTCCTCAGCAAATGGTGTTACAATTCCATACAAGAGAATTCCCATAAAAAGTGGCAATGAAAATTGCGATGTTGCAACTTGTGTATATGTGGAACTACTTTGTGTAAATTCTGAAATCGAAAATAATATATTAATTGCAAGAGAACTAGTAACGCTAAGACAAATCATTCGAATCACATCAAATATTGAAATTGTAATATATTTTTTTTCTTTGATCCGTTCTTCATCCTTAAAAGAAAATACAACGAAGCAAATTGCTAATAAAACAGAAAAAATTTGTATCAGCGCAAGAAAAAACATACTATTTTCTTCAAATACTTGACCAAAAAAATTCATACCATTTTCTCTAATCATTTGAATCCCGTATACACCAATAAATATTCCTAAATTTTTTACAAAACTATAAATTATAATAGGTGCTAGGATATAAAACCATTTCGTAACTAGAGAATTATCTTTCAAATTCATCATTTCTCTCCTTAATGTAGAAAAACAAATCAGAAACTGTATGTATAATCTTATCTGCACCATATTCCTCTAATTCATTTTCACTTGGAAAGCCATATGTAACACCTACACTAAACAATTTGTTTTCTTTTGCTCCAATAATATCAAATTTACGATCTCCTATCATAAGTGTATTTTCATAATTTGCTTTTTCAATTAATCCCATTCTTTTTAATGCTTCTTGTATCACTTCACTTTTTTCTCCGAAACTTCCATCTAGGCTACTTCCGACATATGTTGAAAAAAATTCTCTAATCCCAAAATGATCTAGAATAATTCCTATATATTTTTCTGGTTTTCCTGATGCTATCCCCATCAAAATTCCTTTTGATTTACAATACATCAAAATATCCTTAATATTGTCATATAACTTATTTTCATAAATACCAATAGGAATAAAACGTTCTCTATAATAAGCAACTGCTTGTTCTGCTTCCTCCTTATTCAACTTATAATATTCCATAAAACTTTCTCTAAGATCAGGACCAATAAATGGACGTAATTTTTCCAAATCATGTTCAACAATTCCCATTTTTTCTAACGCATATTGTACACTTTTTGTAATACCTTCACTTGAATCTGTCAATGTTCCATCTAAATCAAATAATATATACTCTAACATTTCCTACCTACCTTTTATTTTTATTATATCACATTGTTGCATTTTTTTTAACTTCTTCTAAGGCCTTGCTAACAGGAGGCAAAGATAAAAGTAAAACTGTAATAATTGCTTCTGGTAAAATATAACTCAAATTATATGCTGTTGATAACCAAATTGCATTTAAATTCCCCGAGATACTATCAATATATGTTGTGTAAAAAATCAATCCAGAAATCATATGCATAATAAAGCGTCCAAATACACCTACAATATATCCTTTTCGCAGTCCATTTTTTTTGTTACAGAAAATACCTGAAAGCCCAAGTGCACCAAATGCTAACGGGAAATCAAGCAGTACTTGTACTGGATGTACTACGTATGGCTGTACTATAAATTGTAATATTCCATATGCTATTGCTGCAATCACCCCTACTTTAAGACCATACCAATACCCAATCAATACAATTACCAACATGCTGAATAATGTTACACTTCCTCCATTTACCATAGATGGTAATTTAATTACAGTAGAAATTACAGTTGCAAGTGCAATAGCCATTGCTGAAAAAATAAGTTGCTTTGTTGAAATTTTAGACATAAAAAATCCTCCTTAATGACAGGAGGGGGTTTTGCTGATTTGCCTAATAAACATATAGTGTCTTGTTCTATTTTACAAATAAGCTTCCTTACGCCGGTATTATCCGGTTCAAGTAATGAGGGTTAGAACGAAGTTCAATCTCAGCATTTGCTCCCCTAGCCTGTTAATATTATTATAATTTAAACTTATGATAAAATACATTCTTTGTCAAGAGAAATTGTTTCTTCTAAATAAAATGAATACAAAATACATTCTTTCACTTTTTTGTTTGTTAATTTTTCTAATGCATTTGCATAATATTCTAATTGTACTTTATACCGGTCAATCAATTCATTTTTTGTTTTAATAACATCTGTTTTATAATCTACTAACACCAATTCTTCATCTTCAACAAAGTATGCATCTATAATTCCTTGCATTAATACAATTTCATCACACTCTATTTTTTTCTGCAATTTATTTGCCGGAATTCCTATTACAAATGGCTGTTCTCTGTACAATTGACCCATTAAGTCACTCTTTTGCATTCTTTGTGATAAATAACTCTTTAAAAATGTTTGAATCTTATCATGCACAATTAAGTCAGCATCCTCTTTTCTTATACGTCCCTCTTCAATAATCTTCTCTAAATGTTTTTGATACGAGTCATGATTTCCTATTGAAAAATCTAATAATTCCATAATTTTATGGTATGCATTTCCACGCATAGCACCTGTTATCTTTTCTTTATCTTCTATAAATTTTGGAATATATGGTTCTATTTCTTTCGTCTCAAATAAATTCGGAATAACTTCTTCTCCAAAAGATTTATGAATTGCAGCCATTTTTTGTTCTGAAACAGAAGTTTTTGCATACAAGTTTTTTAAATGCTCAAATGGATAGTGAAATTCAAATTGTTCTCTTTTAATAATTGATTTTTTCTCACTATATTGCTCCATTTGCTCATAAAATTCGTCTACTTTTTGATTTATTGCTTGTTCTTTTTTTAATGTTTCAATTAAAATCTTTGGTTTTGTATAAACTTCAAATGATATTGTGTCATTATTTAACTGTCGAACCTCATTGCTATCGCAAAAAATCCCTTCATTATTTCTCCATTCAATCAAAGCCTTATGTCGCATTAATGATACAAGAAACAAATCAAAATAACTATTACAATTTGTTAAAATTGCAATTGGAAGTGTCTTTTCACAAAAATAAGTAATTGCCAATTTGGATAACATCTGTTTTTTTATATCTTTTGATGTACTTGTTACTATCATTTTCTCTTTAGCTCTAGTAAGTGCAACATAGAGTATTCGAAGTTCCTCACCCAGATTCTCAAGCTTCATTTTCTGTGATAAATAGAATTTTCTAACATCTTTTCCCTTAATTCTTTTTATTGCATTTTTATATTCCATGGCAATCCCTAAATCCATATCACATACGAGGCTTTGATTTGTATCCATTTGATTAAACTTCTTACTTGCTCCACTTAAAAAGCATATCGGAAACTCTAATCCTTTGCTTTTATGTATACTCATTATTCGCACCACATCGGCCTTTTCATCTAAAATATTTGCTTCTCCCATGTCATACTCTTTAATTTGTTCAATATAACGCAAAAAATGATATAACCCAAAATAACTTGTAGCACAAAATGCTTGTGCTTTTCCTATTAAAATCTTAACATTTGCTACTCGTTGTTCTCCACCTGGAAGGGCACGAATATAATGTAAATATTCTGTTTCATGCATAAATTCTAACAGCAATTCATGAATAGACAAAATAGGAATTTTTTTTCGAAAAGAATCAATAAAGTTTAGAAATTGTACGACTTTTTCTGATTTACATCCCAATAAACAATCGTAAAGTTTTCCAGTTTCTTCTCCTCTTATTCTACCAATTTCATCGTCACTAAACATTCCAATAAAAGATTTCATAAGACCAAATAAGGGAATATCTTGTCTTGGATTATCAATTACCCTTAGAAAATTAAGAACAAGTTGAACTTCATTTGTCAAAAAATATCCTGTTTTTGATGTAATATGTGTAGGAATAGAATATTCTTCTAATACTTCTTTAAAAATATCATCCCATTTAGCATTTGATCGAAATAAAATAACAATATCTTTGTACATTGCAGGTCTTTTTTCATTTGTAATTTTATCTGTAACTTGAAATGTACCTACCATTTCTCGTATCTTTGTTGCAACCATTCTTGCTTCCCACTCTTTTTCTTCTTCCCCCTCTTCCACTTCATATGTTAACACTTCCATCGTTTGATTTTGAGAAAACTCTTCATACTGTGCTCCTAGATAAAGTGCCGCACTACTGTCATATTCTATTTTTCCCAAATCACTTCTCATAATTTGTTCAAAAATAAAATTCACACTATCAATTACTTCTACTCTACTTCTAAAATTTTTATGTAAATCAATACGTTCACAAGAAATTCCATTTACTTGATAAGTAGAAAATTTTTCCAAAAATATTTCAGGTCTTGCTAATCTAAATTTATAAATACTTTGTTTCACATCTCCAACCATAAATCGGTTAAATCCACCATCTTCTTCTTTTGAAATACTTTTTAAAATATATTCCTGTACAAAATTAGAATCTTGATATTCATCAATCATGATTTCGTAAAAATAAGTTCTATAATCAAGTGCTACTGCACTTGGCTTACGCTCTCCATTTTTAAGGGGTAACAAAATCTCTAATGCATAATGTTCCATATCTGAAAAGTCCAAAATATTTCTTTCTCTTTTCGCTTCTAAAAACATCTCAGAAAATAAAATAACAGTGTCTATTAAATTTTTTTGGATACTATCCATTTCCTGCATTTGCTCAATTATTTGTGGAATTTCCATAAAAAAACCTTGTTTCTGAAGTTTTTTTAACGCTTCCTTCGCATCATTCCTCATCTGCTTTACTAATTCTTTTAGTTCTTCTGATACGGAATCATCTTTTTTAGTAGACAATCTAGCAAACTCAATTCCTTGTAATAATTGGAATCTTTCATCATATGATTCTTTTTTTAATACTAGTTCTAAAAACTCAATATCCTTTAAAATTGCATCTTCGTACATATATGGTCCACCATTACCTTGACACAACAAAAGAATCTGCTTTAATCCTTCAATCTGATCTATTATATTACGATTTAATAATGCAAACCATTCTTGTACCCACTCTTTAGAAAGAAAGTCTTCCCTATCTTTTACTTCATAATCCTTTTTTCTTTCTAATAGCCATTCTATAGGCCATGGAAAAGACATAGAAAAATTGTGAATATCAAGAATAATTTGTTCTAATCGATCCTCTCTTTTTCCTCCAGATAATGTTTCTACTAACAATGCAAACCGCTCTTTTTTTTCATTAGATTCATAGTATTGTTCAAAAAGCTCATTAATTATATCTTGTTTTAATAATTTGATTTCTCCTTCATCAGCAACTCGAAATGACGGATCTAATCCAATTTCATTAAAACTATTACGTATCAAAAAAAGGCAAAAACTATCAATTGTTGTAATAAGTGCATTGTGAATTAAAGTTGTTTGCCTTTGTAAATGTTCATTTTCAGAATCCACCATTAATTTTTTTGCAATAGCATTACTAATACGTTCTCTCATTTCTGCTGCTGCTGCATTTGTAAAAGTAACAATTAGTAATCGATCTATATCAACAGGATTTTTTTCATCGCAGATTATTTCTATAATTCGTTCTACTAATACAGCTGTTTTTCCACTTCCAGCTGCTGCAGATACAAGAATATTTTTCTTTCTTCCATCAATTACTTTACGTTGTTCCGCCGTAAAATGAATCCCCATTATTTTTTACCTCCTCTCTCATTATCTCTATGATTTCTTCTTCTTTTAATGTTTCAAAATTTCTTTTTTCATACCCTTTAATTTTTCGGTCAAATCCACAAACTTCCTTGAAATTACAAAAAGTACAAGCACTTCGATCATTCTGTTCATATGGATTTATAGAAATATTCCCACTTATAATTTCTCCACCTAAAGATTCTACTTTTTTATTTACAAATTCAGTAATAACTTGAAATGTCTCTTCCTCATATCCTTTTGTTCTACTACTCAACGAACCATCCTTTTTAAACTCTAATGGTGCAACATCTGATTTTATTGGATGTGTTTTATCTAATCCTTCTAACACCTCTAAATTTTTTGATAATAATCCACTATTATTTAACTCTTTATAAATCAAAGCATCAATTACTTCTTTCGGTTCTTCTTTTTCTACTTCTACAAATGGATCGTCAATATGATAATAAAACATTGCTGCCGGCTTTACTTGTTTTGTATTATGTTTTTTTCTCATAACATTCATTGCAGCATCTAAATAAACAACCAACTGAAGTTGTAAACCAACATAAACAGAAGCTAAGCTAAATTTTTGATTTCCCGACTTATAATCTACGACTTTTACATACAAAGAGTTGTCTTTTTCATATGTATCAAGACGATCAATTCGACCTCTAATTTTCATCCTATTTGTTTCATAATCTTCATTTATAACATTTCGATCTTCTTCATAACTTAATTCATATTTTTCAGGTATAAATTTTCCTTTTTGTAATTGATACTGCAATGTTTGAATCGTTCTCGTTAAAATTCGTTTTGCACGCATCAATACATATTGATTACGATTAGTACTTTGTAAAATTGCCCCTCCATATTGTGTTTCATATTGTTTTAACAAATCATCTAAAATTCTATCTCCTATTTCTTTCGGAAAATCCATAAGAGTATAATTATATTTTGACAGATTTCTTGCAAATTCTTCCAAAATACCATGAAATACATTTCCCATATCTCTCGCTTCTAACTTATACACTTTACGCTCTTCTAATTTAAGACCAAACTGCAAAAAATGAGAGTATGCACAAGAAGCATGTTTTTCCAAACGACTAATACTACTTTGTAACACAACTCCATACAACATTTTCGCAACATCCTTTGATAATTTTTGAGGCTCATATTGAACAAATGCTTGTTGCATCAACTTATCAAACCAAAATTCACCTTGCTTATCTTTTATAATATTTGCAAGTTGAAATAATTCTTCTCTTTCTTCTTCTTTGAGTATATTTAATACATACTTTTGCAGTAGCATAGACAATTGTTCTTTCCCTTCTTCAAAATTTGCTAAAGCGGGATCTTGATTTTTCACTTCTATTGTTGGAAATAATGCTAAAACTGTTTCAATTAAATATGATGGTCTTTTTGATTTTCCATCTTCTCCCATTTGCAAATACGATAAATACAAAAAGTCGGATGGCTTTGTCATATTCATATAAAGATAAAATCTTTGAATAAACATTTTTTGCCTTGGAGTTGGTGAAAGCTCAATTTTTGTTTCACTTAAAAATTCTCGATCAATATCAGATAGTATTCCTCCATTTCCTCCAGATTTTGGGATATTTCCGTCATTTACACCTAAAAAGAAAAGTGCTTTGATGGGTTTTAATCTTGTGCGCTCTATATCACCTACAAGAACTTGATCCACTGTTTGTGGAATACTTCCTATTTGAATTTCTAAAAATCCTGCCTCTAGTATTTCAATAAACTCTTTTATTGTAATCTTTTCTTCTCCAATTAAAGATATTATTTGATCTAATAAATCTATAACATATGGATAAATCTGTGCATATTCCTTTGCTTGTATAAATTCTCCTCTATTTTCAAAATAATATTCAAGCTCTTTTAATTTTGATTGAACTTCTAAAGTTTCTAGAAGCGTATATAATGCTTTTACAAAATCTTTTGTTTTTCCACTCTTTTTCCAAATAATATCTATATATCCCACAATAATTTTACGTATTTCTTCTAAAGAAGTATCTTCCCATTCTTTACTCCATACTTTTTTCCCTTTTATCCCTGTTGCATATACATAATTTTCTAATTCATCTATTTTTCCAATATCGCCAAATATCATTCCACTTTTCAAAAAGCGAAATACACTTTCAAAAGTATAATCATTTGATACAACAGATAAAGAACTTGTAATAAGTTCAGTTAACGGATTTAATGTTATCGCATTCGTTTTATCAAGAAACAATGGTATTCCATAATTATGAAACTGCTCTTTTATCGTCGTTTCATACGCTGACAAATCGCCTGTAATAACTGCAATTTCTCTATATGAAATCTTATGTTTTTTAATAATTTCTTGTATATTTTGGCATGCTACTTTAACTTCATCCTCCATTGTTTTCGTTTCATGGATATGAATATTACAAACTTTTTTTTGATAGGTTTTAAGAGGATAACGAAAAATATTTCTTTCTAGATGTGAAAGTTCTTCATTATGTTCAAATCGTTTTGCACATTTTCCCTTTAAGTATTCAATTTCATATTCTTCACAACCACATTCTTTTGATAGTGAGATAAGACTTTGAATTGTTTTTCTGCTAAAAGAGAATAATTCTTGTTCTCCACATTTTTTAAATGGATCTTGTTCTCCATCCATTAAAATTGTTACTACTACTTCACTTGCATATAAAAGCATTTCTCGTATTACATTGTTTTGCACTGGCGTAAAACCTGTAAATCCATCCAAAATCACTACACTGTCTTTTATAATATTTGATTTTTTTAATTTCCTTGCTAAAATATGATATATTTCTTCCGTCGTAATATATTTTTCATTCATATATTCTTTGAATTTCTCATATAGAAAATTCAAATCTTTCAATTTATAATATAAACCGCCTCTTGCTTTTGCAAAAGTTAATAAATCTTCCATTTTATTTTCTGTTACATCATATTGCATAAATTCTGATATTGCTGATTTCACTTCATTTATATATCCATTTTTATGAAGGTTTCCACCTATATATGTTAATTCTTCTTTATAGTCGTTAGCAATCAATCGCAAAACAAGACTTTTTCCAGTATCATCTAAAATACTTTCTTCTGGTCTTCCAACTTCTTCAAATATTCGATGTGCAAGTCTACTAAAACTTAATACATCAATATTCAATATTCCACCACGATCATGCATTTTTACAAGATCCATTTGTGTTTGCATTGTAAATTGATCTGGTACTAATATAAGAAAATTCCGTTTAGGTTCTTCTATTGATCGCTTTATTATCTCAGTATAAAGTTTTGTACTTTTCCCACTTCCACTTTGTCCTATTAATAACTTAAGTCCCATATCTTTCTCCTGACTATTACTTTTTACACGTTACTTATTTCTACTTTATTATAACTTTTTTTATTTCAAAAAACTATTCCTTAATTTTTGTGACCTTACAGCAAATTTATGGTATATTACTATTATTAGAAAGAAAAACTTCTTTATAGAAAGGACTATTTATGAAAGAAAAATTATATACAATTCCTTTAAATGATGCTATAAATGCAGACGATGAGTGCCCTTTTTGTTTTTTAGAACGCATACTTGAACAAGACCTTCTAGATTTTGTTTTAGGAAGCGGTTCTTCCTATATGGAAAGCGACATTAGAGAAGCCACTGATAATGCAGGTTTTTGTCGTCTTCATCTAAAAAAAATGTTTGATTATGGGAATACATTGGGAAATGCTTGGATTTTGAAAACACATTTTCAAAAATTAACGAATGAATTTGAACATATTTCTTCAAAAGATATTTCTTCAAAGACAAGTATTTTTTCAAAAAAAAAGGAATCTTCGCAAACTCCAATAACAACTTTTATTAATGAAAAAAAAGATTCTTGCTATATTTGCAATGAATTTAAGAAAACTTATCCTAGATATTTAGACACCTTTTTAATATTATATCAAAAAGATATAGACTTTCGTACTAAAGTGAAAGAAGGGAAAGGATTTTGTCTTGTTCATTTTGGTGACTTATATGAATACGCTTCTGACCATTTAAGTGGCGAAAATCGAACGATATTTCTAAAAGAAATTTCCAATATTATGTATTCGAATATGTGTCGTTTAGAAGAGGAGTTATCATGGCTCATCGACAAATTTGATTATCGAAACAAAGATGCAGATTGGAAAAACTCAAAAGATGCATTACAACGTGGAATGCAAAAATTAAAAGGTTCTTACCCTAGTGATCCTATTTACAAAATGAACAAATAAAAGAAGTTGCTTATTCATAAGGGGTAAGCAACGAATCTTTTATAACAATTTCCTCTTTTAGACTATTTTCTGCTTTTTTTAATAGAAACTTACCATTGTTTTTTATTTGTTCTGCCATTGGTTCTAACAATTCTATTACTCGCTCTTTTTCTCTATTATTAATCATAATAATATAACTTTCTTTTCTATACCCTAGTAATTTTTTATAAAAGGAACATTCTTCCCATTTTATACAATAAGAAATATTTTCCTTTAGAAAAATATTTTCTATTTGCTTACGTAACTTACTATCTGCTATACTCAGTAACTCAATTTCATTATGATAAAAATTTTTACCATACATAATATTCACTTTTATGCCTCCTATCATTAACAATCCTTTAATAACAATTATTTATTTTTTTCTAACTCTAAAAAAAATTGCATTTGTTTAATTCCTTTTGTTACACAATTAAATATTTCTCTATTTAATAAACCGCTATCATCCATATTTCTTTTATAATATCCATCTATATAGGATAATAAAAATTCTTTTGCCTCTTCATCACCCATATAAATATAATCCCAAGTTACTTGTTTATAGATTTCTTGCAATTTTTCATGAAAAGCATGTTTTTTTTCTTCTATTTCCGTTAAGATTTCAAGAGAATCTTCTTTATTTGCTTTTTCTATAAACTGTACCATATATGGATATATTTTCTGAATATCAAATCTTGCTTTTTCCATTTGAATTTGGATTTCAAATAAATTCAATTCATCTTTATTTACAAATTGTTCTAATTCAAGAATATAATATCGGATGCTATACTCATATAAAAATACAAATAGTCCTAATTTACTTCGAAAATAGTGAAATAGAAGTCCTTTGCTGATGGCTGCTTCTTTAACAATTTCATCCGTACTTCCATATTTATATCCTAATTTTGCAAACACCTTCAAAGCACCATTAATTATTCGATCTTGCTTTTCTTTTTTCAGATCAAAAAATTTTTCGTTCACTATCATCCCTCCTATATTCTTAATGCTTATATTTATAAATTAAGTATGACATAGTTAGTTACAGTTTCAATACTACTTATAACCAGGCACTCTCTAATGCTTTAATTCCTTTCACAATCTCTTCTTCTTCTATTTTTCCATATCCGATAATGACTGTTGATTGTTCTTCATTTTTTGTTGAAAAAGATGATAATCCTACTATTTTCACACCCTTTTCTTTTGCTTTTTGAATTAATATCCTCTCACTTGTTCCATCTCTTGCTGTCATCAAAAGATGAACTCCTGCATGTTCACCTTTTATAATAAATTTTTTTCGAAATTTCTGTAAACATTCTAACATTAAGTCATGTTTTACCTTATAGACTTTTCTCATTCTGTTCAAGTGTTTTTCAAAAGCTCCACAATTGATAAATTCATTTAATATTCTTTGATCAATTTTTGAAACAGTAGATGCAAAAACAGTTTCATACATATTATATCGTTCAAGTAACGGTAATGGTAATACCATATAACTAATACGAATTGTTGGTGCAATCGCTCTTGAAAATGTTCCGATATAAATGACCTTACCCTCCATATCTATACTTTTTAATGATGGAATGGGTTTTCCTTTATATCGAAATTCACTATCATAATCATCTTCTATAATATAACGCCCTTCTTGTTTTAACGCCCAGCCTAATAATTCTCGTCTTCTTCCAATAGGCATAATAATTCCTGTTGGAAATTGATGTGAAGGCATCGTATATACAATATCTGCATCACTTAATTCAAGAGATTTTGTAATTATACCAGAAGAATCTAAATCAATATAAGAAATTTCTGACCCTAATGCTTCAAAAATATTTTTCGCTTTCATATAAGAAGTTTCTTCAAATGCAATTCGAATATCTTTCTTTTCTTTTTTCAGAATAAAATGTAACAACATAAGCAAATAATCATTTCCCGCTCCTACTACTATTTGATTTGTTGTGCATTTTACTCCTCTAGAAACATATAAATACTTTCTAATTGTTTCTAATAATTCTTCTTCTCCTCTTGGTTCTCCATGAAATAATAACTCATTTTTTCCCTCAGAAAGTATTTCTTTTGTAATTTTACTCCAAATTTTATAGGGAAATTGTCTTAGGTCAATTCCATTTGCTGTAAAATTATAATTTATACTATTGTCTTCTTTTTTTTTGATTGTATCTATTTTCTTTTTATTTTCTACTTGAATATGATATAACTCTTCAACTTTACAAACAAAATATCCAATTCCCGGTTTTGATTCTATGTATCCTTCAGCAATCAATTGTTCATAAGCAATATTGATTGTGCTCCTTGAAATTCTAAGATGTGATGCCAACACTCTAGAAGATGGTATTTTATCACCTTCTTCTAATGCTTTGGCTAAAATTTCATCTTTGATATATTGATATATCTGCTCGTATAAAGGCGTTTTGCTTTCTAAATCAATTGGAATTGCAAGTTCATTCATAATGTGACCTCTTTATTTTCAAATTATTCACTTATTTTATATTTGTCTTTTAGTTCTCTTGCTTTTTCTTTCAATCGACTACTTGCAGTTCTAGAGCTGATTATTTTTCCTAATAATTTTATTCCAGTACTCTCTTCCTCATTTACCATTGCTAATGCAGCCAATAGATAATCAACCGTTGATTCATCCATTCCACAAATCGGAAATTCTTCTTTTGAAACAGCAATTGTCAAAAATTGATATGCCTTTTTTAAATATACTTTTTCTTTTGCTTTTGTTTCATCATAACTTATTTCTGCTCCCAAAAGATCTGTATCAATATTTTCTGCTGCCCCACGATATAACCATGCGATTTTCAACATAATATATCCTATTTCGCTATGTTTTCCTTCTTTTGCAGCAGCACAATTTAACGCTATTCCATGACGTAAAATAGCTTCATCATAAGATATTATTTCTGCCTCTTTGTTTACTTTTACATCAATTTTTTCTAAGGATTCTACAATTTTCTTTTTTTGCAAACTTGTTTGTGGCTTAAAAAAACGAGTTAATGCAGCAAATCCACAATGAGGACAGTATGTTACATCATACTTTAAAGTATCAATTCCTTCATATTTTGGACGCAAATCTTCATCCGTTCCAATTAATCTTGCTCTTCCTGATTTTACTGCTAAAGTTGAAAATGTTTCCTCACATATCACACATTTTACCTTTTGTGGAAAAAGATACTGTTTTTCTTCCAACATATCCATGATATACCCCCTTCTAATCATTAATGTTTATTTCGTTAATTTAAAAGAGCTTTTCAAAGATACAATACGATTAAGTACCATATTTTCCTCTGTGCTATCTTTTGCATCTACACAATAAAATCCATTTCTTACAAATTGGAAACTATCATATGATTTTGCACCCTTTATAAATGGTTCAACAAAACATTTTTTTACTTCCAATGAATTTTCATTTAAATTTAAACTTCCATCTTCATTATATATATTTTTTTCTTCATCAATAATATTTTCATATAAACGAACAGTTGTTTCAACCGCTTCCTTTGCTGGAACCCAATGAATCGTACCTTTTACTTTACGTCCACTAAAACCACTGCCACTTTTTGTTTCTTTGTCATACGTACAATGCACTTCTATAACATTTCCAAATTCATCCTTTACAAAATCCGTACATGTCACGAAATATGCATGCATAAGACGTACTTCATTCCCTGGAAATAATCTAAAATATTTTTTTGGTGGTTCTTCCATAAAATCTTCTCTATCGATATAAAGTTCTTTTCCAAATGGAACCATACGTGTTCCTAGTTCTGGATTTTCAAGGTTATTTGGAACTTCTAACCATTCTGTTTCCTCTTCATTATAATTATCAATTATTAATTTAATAGGATCCATCGCTGCCATTAAACGTACTTTTTTTAATTTCAGATCTTCGCGAATACAATATTCTAACATCGGATATTCAACCGAAGAATTACTTTTGCTTATCCCACAAAGATCAACAAACATTTGTATCGATTCTTTTGTAAATCCTCTTCGTCTCAATGCTGCAATAGATACAAGTCTTGGATCATCCCATCCATCCACAATTTTTTCATCTACTAATTTTTTTATGTATCTTTTTCCTGTAATTACATTTGTTAAATACAACTTTGCAAACTCTATTTGTTTTGGTGGATTCACATACTCTAATTCTCTTACTACCCAATCATAAAGAGGTCTGTGATCTTCAAACTCTAATGTACAAATAGAATGTGTAACACCTTCTATTGCATCTTCTATTGGATGTGCAAAATCATACATCGGATAAATACACCACTTATCACCAGTATTATGATGTGTCATATGCGCCACTCTATAAAGTATCGGATCTCTCATATTCATATTAGGCGAATTAATATCAATCTTAGCTCGTAAAACCTTTGTTCCATCTTCGTAAATACCATCTCTCATTTCTTTAAATAAAGAAAGATTTTCTTCTATACTACGTTTTGAATAAGGATCTTCTTTCCCAACTTGTGTTAATGTTCCTCTATATTCTTTTATTTCATCTGCCGTTAAATCAGAAACATATGCTTTCCCTTTTTCAATAAGTTTTACAGCCGCATCATACATTTGTTCAAAATAATCAGACGCAAAAAATAAACGGTCTTCCCAATCTGCTCCTAACCATTTAACATCCTCTAATATTGAATTTACAAATTCGACTTTCTCTTTCGTTGGATTTGTATCATCAAATCTCATATTAAATTTTCCATTATATTTTAAAGCTAATCCATAATTAAGTAAGATACTTTTTGCATGTCCAATATGTAAATATCCATTTGGTTCTGGTGGAAAACGTGTACAAATCTCTGAATACGTTTTTTCTTCTAAATCTTTATCTATAATTTGTTCAATAAAATTTCTCGATACAACTTCTTTTTCCATAGTTAAACCTTCCACTCCTCTTAGTCATATAATATCAACATATTATCATAAAAAAGGTTTATTCACAAGAAAAAATACCGATGCATTTTAGAAATTCATTCACTATTTCAGGTCTTTTATGCGTCAAATAACAATGTTTAAATATTGAAAAATGATTTTTTATTACGAAACGAATACCATATACATCCTTTTTATCACACCAAAAAAGAATTTGAATTCCTAACTTATAAGATACTGATTCCTTTTCTTTTGCATGCATTTCTGTTATACTTATCAACCACTTTTCAAATAATTCCCATACAAAATCTAAATCTTCAAATAATGGTTCATCCGTGTTTTCTACAAAAGCTAAATATTCGTCACCATTTATAACTTCATTTAATTCTAGCATATCATCATATTTATAATATTCTCCTTTCATTTATCCCTAACCTTTCTTTATTTTCTTAGTCTAATTTATAACTTATAACTTGATATTTTGTCCACTTGTCTATACTTATTTTCTTTTTCTTTTTTAAAATTACTACTAATTTTCCATATTTTACCATTTATTTTAGCTATACTAAAAATAACAAATACGATATTAAAGGAGCAAGCTATGAATTCAAAATGGTTTTGTAACCGATTAACTGCATTAAGAATGCAACAGAATATGACTGCAAGAGATATGAGCTTATCACTTGGACAAAGCGATAGCTATATTAATAAAATTGAAAATCAAAAATCCTATCCCTCTATGGAAATGTTCTTTTACATATGTGAATTTCTAAAAATCAAGCCAAAAGATTTTTTTGACGAGGACCAAGATGTACCTACTGTAATTACAGAAGTCAATGATGAGTTAAAAAAATTATCACCTGAGCAACTTCATCACATTCATTTGATTTTAAAAGACATAAATAGAACAAAAATTTAGCACTCTCTCTGTACAACTAAAGACTTCTTATGATATACTTCTTAATATTTTAAATGTAAAATAAAAGGATGATTCATACCATGTCAAAAGAAAAGAAACTCTATAATTCACCGTTTTTATTTGAAATTTTATTTTTAACACTTGCATTTATTTGCATGTTGACCTTCGCAATTATTCAACCATTTGGAGATGGTCCTGACGAAATTAATCGTTATAAAGTTGTTCAATATATCGTGGACAATGGCTCGCTCCCTATTGGTGATGATCCAGCAATCCTTATTGATGGATATGGTGCTTCTTATGCATTTCAACCAATCTTTACCTACATTATTGACGGGTTTCTAATTCGTTTTCTATCTCCTTTAATTACAAGCTTTTCAAGTCAACTATTACTTGCACGATTTGTAAATATAATTTTTGGTATCATTATGGCCATATATGTTCGAAAAATTGCAAGACTAGTATTTTATAGTTCACTTACTGGATGGCTCTTTTCATTAGCGGTTGTGTTTCTTCCTCAAAATCTATTTTTGCATTCTTATGTAAATACAGACTCAATGGCATTTATGTCTATTGCTATTATGACGTATGCTATGTTAAAAGGTATGATACATTCATTTGATAAAAAAACATCTATCACCTTAGCCATCGGAATTATACTATGTGCACTTTCTTATTATAATGCATATGGGACAATTCTAATTTCCATTTTTATCTTTATTATTTCATTTTTATCTAAAAAGGATGGAATATGGATGTTTGATTCTAAAACATGTTTCAAAACAGGCAGCTTTATTGCTATTATTGTATTACTAGGTATGGGATGGTGGTTTATACGAAACGCACTACTATACAATGGTGATTTTCTAGCACTTAATGCAAGAACAGCTTGTGCGGCTTTAACAGGACTTGATGCTTTCAATCCACAAGTAATTGGAACGTATCAAAGCAAAGGGTTTAGTGTGTTTGAAATGATATTTCAAACAGATTATTATCTTTTAGTCCCACGAAGCTTTATTGCAATGTTTGGTCCAATGCTTATTCCTACTCATCATTACATCTATTGGGGCTATTATTATTTATTATTTTTTGCTTTTATTGGTCTTTTTTTACCGATTCCTGTTAAGAAGACGGTTCTAATTCAATATTCTTCCTTGCAAAAAAAAGCACTTTATTTTTCTTTTATTCTCGGTATTATTATTCCTTCTATATTAGCAATTTACTATTCCTATACTTGGGATTTTCAGCCTCAAGGAAGATATTATCATCCTATTTTAATTCCTCTTGCGCTACTGCTTAGCATTGGAATGGAAAAAATTATAGAATTTATACTACTTCCTTTAAAAGAAAAGGAAAATGTAAAAAATAGAATTCGTTCCACCTTTTACATTTTCCTATATTCTTTTCTGATTCTTTCACTAATTTATAGCGTCTTTATTATTCTTCCTAGATACTATGGGTTACTAAATTAGTGGCAAACTAATTTAGTAACTTTTCGCTTCATTTCCTTTTATCAATTCTATAGCCGAACTCGTTCCTAATCTATCACATCCAAGCTCAATAAATGCTTCCATATCTTCAACGGATCTAATTCCACCAGCTGCTTTAATTTTTACATTTTCTCCAATATGTTCTTTCATTAATATAACATCTTCTTTTGTTGCTCCACTTGTTCCAAATCCAGTAGATGTTTTAATATAATCCGCGCCTGCTTTTGTTACGATTTTGCATAATGATATTTTTTCTTCTTCATCTAAATAACAATCTTCGATAATTACTTTTAAAATGTATCCTCTTGTTGCTTCGCGAATTTCAATAATTTCTTCTAATACAAATTCATACTCTTTGTTTTTGACAGCACCGATATTAATCACCATATCAATTTCACTAGCACCTTCTGCTATAGCTTGTTTTGCTTCTTGTACCTTAATTCTTGTTGTATTATATCCTAATGGAAATCCAATTACTGTACAAATATTGATTTGATCTCCAAATTCTTCCTTTACTCTTTTTACATAACTTGGTGGAATACAAATAGAAGCTGTTTTATATGTTTTTGCTTCTTCACATAGTTTTTTAATATCCTCCCATGTGGTTATTGCTTTTAATACCGTGTGATCTACTTTACTTAAAATATGTTCCAACATAATTCCCATCCTTTATACAATATATTCATATATCAATTGTTCTTGTTCTGGTTTTCTAGTTTCAATTGTAATTGCATTTAATAATAGTTCTTTTGCTTGCTCTATTTTATCAGATTTGTTTGTATATAATATTCCAATTACATCACCTTCTTTTACATAATCACCAATTTTACTCTTTAAAACAATTCCAGCATTATAATCAATACTTTCATCTTTTTCTTCTCTACCTGCTCCTAAAATGCATGCACAGATTCCACATTGTGTAGTATCCATTTTTGCAATATATCCTTCTTTATTTGCAAAAACTTCTATCTCATTAGCACATCGTTCAAAAAGATTCGGATTTTTAACAAACTCTTCATTTCCACCTTGCCCTTTTACCATTTTCTCAAAAACAGTGAATGCGCTTTTATTGTGTAATGTTTCATTTGCCATTCTTTTACATTCCTCTAATTCGCCAATACCAGCTATCACTAACATATGTGCTGCTAACTCAATACATACTTTTGTTAAATCTTCTGGTCCATTTCCTTTTAATGTTTCAATAGCCTCCATTACTTCTAAAGAGTTTCCAATGGCATATCCTAGAGGTACATCCATATTCGTAATAAGTGCTCTCGTTTCTTTTTTTGCTCCTTTTCCTATATCAACCATAACTTTTGCAAGATTTCTCGCATTATCCAAATCTTTCATAAAAGCTCCACTTCCAACTTTTACATCTAATAAAATACCATCACTTCCTGCTGCTAACTTCTTGCTCATGATCGAAACTGCAATTAAAGGAATGCTATCTACTGTGGCTGTAACATCACGAAGTGCATATAATTTTTTATCAGCAGGAGTTATATTTCCCGATTGTCCAATCACACAAACTCCCGTTTTATTTACAACATCAAAAAATTCTTCTTTTTCAAGCGTAATATTAAATCCAGGAATAGATTCTAATTTATCAACAGTACCACCTGTATGGCCTAACCCTCTACCGGACATTTTCGCTACTTTTACACCACATGCTGCCACTATTGGTCCTACAATTAATGTTGTCTTATCGCCAACACCACCAGTGGAATGCTTATCTACTTTAAATCCCGATATAGTAGATAAATCCATAATTTCTCCGCTATTAGCAACCGCTTTTGTCATTATAACCGTTTCTTCTTTTGTCATTCCTTTAAAGTATACTGCCATCAAAAATGCTGCTATTTGATAATCTGGAATTTTTCCATCGACATAATCTTTAATTAAAAAATTAAGTTCTTTCTCTGTAAGTGCATGTCCATGTTTTTTTTTCTCTATCAAGTCATACATTCTCATCTTTATTCTCCCTTTAAAATGATTTGTTTAAAACTCTCCCCTGATATCTTACTTTTATCTAATTCAAATAAATCCACAATAGTCGCACCTATGTCTGCAAAACTCTTTCTTGTTCCAATATTCATATTTTCTTTTATTTTATTCCCATATACCAAAAATGGAACGTATTCTCTTGAGTGGTTTGTTCCAGGAAATCCTGGATCGCAACCATGATCTGCAGTAATCATTAAGATATCTTCTTCTTTCATTCCTTCAATAAATTCTGTCAATTGCTTATCAAAAATCGTTGCTGCTTTTGCGTAGCCATCCACATCATTTCTATGTCCATAAAGCATATCAAAATCTACTAGATTCAGAAAACATAATCCTGTAAATTCTTTTTCCAAACATTCTATGATTTGATTCATTCCATCTACATTATTTTTCATTTTTGAGGTATCACTAATTCCTACTCCTGCAAAAATATCATAGATTTTCCCTATTCCCATTGTTGCATATCCAGCTTCCATCAAAACATCAAGACAAGTTGTCCCTGGTGGCACTAAGGAATAGTCATGTCGATTAGTTGTCCTCACAAATTTTCCAACTTCACCTGTAAATGGTCTTGCAATAACGCGTCCAACACCATGCTCCTTCGTTAAAATATTTCTTGCAATTTCACAATATCGATATAATGTTTCAACTGGAATCACTTCTTCATGTGCTGCAATTTGTAATACACTATCTGCAGATGTATAAATAATAAGATCTCCCGTTTCAACATGTTTTTCCCCATAATCACGAATAACATCCGTTCCCGAATAACTTTTATTACATATCACTTTTCTACCTGTTTGTTTTTCAATTTCTTCGATTACTTCTTTCGGAAACCCATCTGGGTAAGTTGGTAATTCTTTTTTTGAAATAACACCAGCTATTTCCCAATGTCCAAGTGTTGTGTCTTTCCCTTTTGAAACTTCTGCCAATCTACCATATGAGCCTTTGCTTCTTCTCTCTTTTTTATCTTTTATAAGTTCCTTTACCCCATCTATTTGAAATAATCCTAATTCCTCCATCTGTGGGGTATAATATTCATTTGATCCTAATATACTACGAAGCGTATTACTTCCTTCATCTCCATATTTATAAGCATCTGGAAGACTTCCTATTCCAAAGCTATCTAATACAATTAAAAAAACTCTTTTTTTCTCTTGTTTCATTTTCTTTGCTCCTTTCTATAAAAAAATAATTTCTATTAGTTTATCACAAACTAATAGAAATTACTATTTTAATGGTTATCTATACTATAATTTGGTGCTTCTTTTGTAATATGAATATCATGTGGATGACTTTCTTTTAGGGAAGCAGCAGAAATTTTCACAAATTTTCCATTGTTCTTTAAGTCCTCAATAGTAGCAGCTCCACAATATCCCATTCCAGAACGCAATCCTCCTAATAGTTGGAATACAGTATCTTCTACCATTCCACGATATGCAACACGACCTTCTACACCTTCTGGTACAAGTTTTTTTGCATCTGCTTGGAAATATCTATCTTTACTTCCATTTTCCATTGCTGCAATAGAACCCATCCCTCTATATACTTTATATTTTCTTCCTTGGAATAACTCAAATGTTCCTGGGCTCTCATCACATCCAGCAAACATACTTCCCATCATACAAACACTTCCACCTGCTGCAATTGCCTTTGTAACATCACCTGAGTATTTAATTCCACCATCCGCAATGATCGGAACATTATACTCTTTTGCAGCTTCAAAACAATCCATTACTGCTGAAATTTGCGGAACACCAATTCCAGCTACCACTCTTGTTGTACAAATAGAACCTGGTCCGATTCCAACTTTAACACCATCTACTCCTGCTTCAATTAACGCTTTTGTCGCTTCTTTAGTTGCAACATTTCCTGCAATAATTTGTAAATCCGGGTATGATTCTTTAATCATCTTTACACAACGTATAACATTTTCAGAATGACCATGTGCAGAATCTAATACGATAACATCTACTTTCGCATCTACTAATGCGGATACACGTTCTAAAACATTTGCTGTAATCCCAACACCAGCACCACAAAGTAATCTGCCTTGTGAATCTTTTGCAGCTAATGGATACTTAATTGTTTTTTCAATATCTTTAATTGTAATTAACCCTTTTAAATTGAAGTTTTCATCCACAATTGGCAATTTTTCTTTTCTTGCTTTTGCTAGAATTTGTTTTGCCTCTTCTAATGTAATTCCTTCTTTTGCAGTAATTAATTCTTCTGATGTCATTGATTCAGAAATCTTTTTTGTAAAATCTGTTTCAAATTTCAAATCGCGGTTTGTAATAATTCCAACTAATTTTTTACCTTCTGTAATCGGTACACCTGATATACGAAATTTTCCCATTAATTCATCTGCATCTGCCAATGTATGATCTGGAGTTAATGAAAAAGGGTCTGTAATAACGCCATTCTCCGAACGTTTTACTTTATCAACTTCTTCTGCCTGGGCCTCAATTGACATATTCTTATGAATAATCCCAATTCCTCCCTGTCTTGCCATTGCAATAGCCATTCTATGCTCTGTAACTGTATCCATTCCCGCACTCATAAGTGGAATATTAAGCTTAATCGTACGTGTCAAGTTTGTTGATAAATCTACTTGATTTGGTATTACACTTGAATATGCTGGTACTAAAAGAACATCATCAAATGTAATTCCTTCTCCTATAATTTGACCCATTTTCTTTCCTCCTTCGTTTTTAGATAATTATTAAAATTTTAACAAAGCATTATGCTTCTGTCAATTACTTCATCGTATGCAATTTTCACTAAATTTCTAATGTAATGACACTTTTCTTGGGGCAATATTATAAATTGCCTTTACCATCTCTTCCGAAGGCTCAAATACTATTCTACTTTCTCCATTCATGTAGAGCACATATCTTATATCTGGTTGCTTTATTTCATTCGATGAAAAATCCAACTCTTTATATTTTCTATTTTTAAATTCATCTAATTTATGAGATGTAATAGGTGCTAACACTTCTAATTTATTTAAATCTAACGTTGCAACTCTTTTTCGCTTGCTTTTCCCCATAATTTTATCTACTTGTAATTCTTTATCAATGTAAGTATATTCAAATTCCAAATCACTCATTAGCCCAACTAAATATGCAAGGACTAGTGATACTACTGCTAATACTAATGCTATTGTTACTCCAACAAATCCAAAAAAAGCAAAAAGAGCAGTTAATACAATCAAGAAATATTTTAACATTACCATTGCAACCGTGCTTTTTCTTTTTACAAGTACCTCTACATAAGTTTCATTCATACGTAATTCCCTCTTCTCTTTTTCATTTATTCTATGAATACTATATTATAGTATTTGATTTTAAGTTTCAAGATAATCAATAAAACTTTCATATACTTATTATACTTCTTTTATTTATTTATTTTTTTTATTCTTTTTTAATATTCTTTTATTTTACGTTCGTTGACACTATCTCAATAATTCATTATTATGTATATATGCAATTATTTTGTAAGTTGAAAGGTATAAAAATTATGGCTAATGGAAATTCAGTTTTTGACGAAATAAAAGAACAACACTATAAATTAAAGGATGAACCATTAAGTGTAAAACTTAAATATTATTCATATTATTATAAAATACATGCAATATTACTTATTCTAGTAGTATTTTTAGTCTGTGGTATTATTTATAGTATTGTATCACGCAAAGAACAAGTTTTAAATGTTGCCTTTATTAATTCGTTTCCAAACATTGAAGAAGAAGTTCTGATGGAAGAGTTTAATAATTATATTAATTTAAATACATCAACTTGCGAAACACAGCTCGATGCAACTTATTATTTAAACGAAAACGATGTTTCTCAATATAGTGTTACTATTGTTCAGAAGTTAATTGCAAATGTTTCTAGTGGTACACTTGATGTGATACTATCCGACAAGGAGTATTTCCAAAAATATGCGAATCATGGATATTTTACAGATTTGCGTGAAATACTTAGCGAAGAAGAATTATCAAAATATGGAGACCATCTTATCTATGCACAAATTCAAGATATGGACGAGGATGGTAATTTTATTGCAAACGATTCTGAGTATTTTCCAGTGGGAATTAAAGTTAATGATTTTAAAAAGGTAATTGATACACAAAGCTATCCAAACACAACCGCATATTTTGGTTTTGTCGTAAGTAGTTCTAATACAGAATACGCAAAATCATTTTTAGATTTTTTACAAGAATAAAAAGAATCAATAGGAGCAAAATAAGCTGCTATTGATTCTTTTTTTGTTTAATTTATTAATTCTAATATTATTTGGTTAATTAAAGTTGGATCGGCTTTTCCACCCATTTTTTTCATTGTTTGTCCAACTAAAGCACCAAGTGCTTTTTCTTTTCCACCTCTATAATCCTCGATGGCTTTTGGATTCGCTGCAACTACTTCTTCTACTACTTTACGAAGTGCTCCCTCATCTTGAACAATAATCAATCCTTTTTCTTTTGCATACACTTCTGGATTCACGTCATTTGAGAAGATTTCTTCAAAAATTTCTTTTGCCACACTACTATTGATTACCTTTTTATCTGCCATTTGAATTAACAGTGCAAGATTAGCTGGCGAAAATTTAATATCATCTACTTCTAATTCTTTTTCTTTGATCAAACGAAGAGTTTCTACCATTAACCAATTTGATACTTTCTTAGGTTCATGACAAATTGCTACAGTCTCTTCAAATAAATCTGCCATATGTTTAGAAGATGTTAAAATTTCAATATCGTAATCTGGAATATTAAATTCTTCGCGATAACGATTCATTTTCTCTGCTCTAAGTTCTGGTTGATTTGCTTTTACTTCTTCAATCCATTCTTCACTGATAAAGATTGGAACTAAGTCTGGATCTGGAAAATAGCGATAATCTTGTGCATCTTCTTTGGAACGCATTGCATAAGAATACTCTTTATTGTCATCCCAACGTCTTGTTTCTTGAACGACTTCTTTTCCTTCTTCTAATAATTCAATTTGACGTGCTCTTTCTGATTCAATAGCACGAACAATTGCTTTAAAAGAATTTAAATTTTTCATTTCTGTTCTAGTACCAAATTCTTTTGCTCCAACTTCACGAATCGATAAGTTTACGTCAGCTCTCATAGAGCCTTCATTTAGCTTACAATCAGATGCTCCTAAATATTGAATAATCAAACGAAGTTTTTCTAAGTAAGCAACTACTTCTTCTGCGTTTCTCATATCTGGTTCTGATACAATCTCAATAAGTGGAACACCTGAACGATTATAATCTACCAAAGAACAATCATCCCATTCATCATGAATTAATTTTCCTGCATCTTCTTCCATATGAATTTCATGAATTCCAATTGTTTTTGTTCCATTTGCAGTTTCAATTTCAATCACACCATTTCTACAAATTGGTAAATACAATTGAGAAATTTGATAATTTTGTGGATTATCTGGATAAAAATAATTTTTACGGTCAAATTTACAATTTCTTGTAATTTCACAATTTGTTGCAAGACCAACTGCCATCGCATATTCTACCACTTGTTTATTTAACACTGGAAGAGATCCTGGCATACCTGTACATACAGGGCAAGTATGCGTATTTGGACTTCCACCAAATTCTGTACTACATCCACAAAAGATTTTTGTTTTGGTTCCAAGTTCAACATGGACTTCTAAACCAATGACTGTTTCATATTGTTTTGCCATATTTATTTGTCCCCCTTTTCTGGTAAATTAAAACTTCCTCTTGCACATTCATACGTATAAGCAGCTTGAATTAATTTCTTTTCTTCAAAAACATTTCCGATTAATTGTAATCCGATTGGTAATCCAGCTTTATCTAATCCACAAGGAACACTAATTCCTGGAATTCCCGCCAAATTCACTGCTATCGTATAGATATCACTTAAGTACATTTTCAATGGATCCGATAAGCTTTCGCCTAACTTAGGAGCTGTCGTTGGCGCAACTGGCCCTAAAATAATATCATAAGTTTCAAATGCTTTGTCAAAAGCTTCTTTTATAAGCCCTTTTACTTTTAATGCTTTTAAATAATATGCATCATAATAACCCGAACTTAAAATAAAAGACCCCAACATAATTCTACGTTTTACCTCTGGCCCAAATCCATTTGAACGAGTTTTTTTATACATATTATGCAGACCTTCATACTCACTTGTACGATATCCATATTTGATTCCATCGAAACGTTCTAAATTAGAACTCGCTTCTGCCGCTGCTATTGTATAATAGGTAGGAATTGCATACTCTACTAAATCTAAATCAAATTCAGAAACAATCGCCCCTTTTGCTTCTAATACTTTTGCTGCCTCTAATACTGCATTTTTTGTTTCTTCATCAATCCCATCATTAAAATATGTTTTTGGAATTCCAATTCTCATTCCTGAAACATCTTCTTTTAGAGCTGAGGTAAAGTCTAGATCTTCTCTTTTTATAGAAGTAGAGTCTTTTTCATCTCTTTTTGAAATAATTTCTAATATGGTTGCACAATCTGTTACATCCTTACAAATTGGTCCTATTTGATCTAGCGAAGAACCATAAGCAATTAAACCGTATCTTGAAACAGTTCCGTAAGTTGGTTTCATTCCTACTACACCACAATATCCTGCTGGTTGGCGAATAGAACCACCCGTATCAGATCCTAATGCATAAAAACATTCTTTTGCAGCTACTGCTGCCGCACTACCACCCGAAGATCCTCCTGGCACATGTTCTTTATTCCATGGATTTTTTGTTGCTCCAAATGCTGAAGTTTCTGAAGTTGAACCCATCGCAAATTCGTCCATATTTGTTTTCCCAATAATAACTGCTCCCGCTTCTTCTAATAATGCTACAGCTGTAGCTGTATAAGTAGGAATAAAATTACCTAAAATTTTTGAAGAACAAGTAGTTAGTAAATCTTTGGTACACATGTTATCTTTGATTGCAACAGGAACACCTGCAAGTGGACCTGTTAATTCTCCCGCATCAATTTTTTCTTGTACTTCTTCCGCTCTCTTTAAAGCGCCTTCTTTATCTAAAGTCACATAAGAATGAATGGTAGATTCTACTTTCTCAATTTGCTCGAATACTGCTTTTGTCACTTCTAAAACAGTGAGCTCTTTTGCTTTGATTTTCTTACCAATTCCTACTGCTGTATCATTTAAAATACTCATATTCTTTGCCTTTCTTTTCTATTTTGAATGGGATTAAACGGTCTTTGGAACCTTAAACATATTATCTTTTGATCCAGGTGCATTTCTTAAAATATTTATACTATCATCTCCATTTGTAATCACATCTTCACGAAATACATTTCCATTATGAAAAATATGACTAATTGGCTCTGTATTACTTGTATCTAATTCATTCATTTTATCAATATAATCAAGCATTTTTCCCATATCTTCTTTTGCTTGTTCTTTTTCTTCTTCTGAGAGTTCTAATTTTGCAAGAATTCCTACATATTCCATTGTCTCATCGCTAATAATATTTTTCATTGCTTTAATCCTTTCTTTCACACTATGGTTCAAGTCTACTTAAATCACGAGGAAATAATGTAGTTTCTCTTACATTTTCTTCTCCTACAAGCTTCATCGCAAAACGCTCTAATCCAAGCCCTAATCCTCCGTGTGGTGGCATTCCGTGTTTAAATGCCATTAAATAATGTTCCATTCCTTCTGGAGTCATTCCACGTTTTTCAATTTTTTCTAATAATGCATGATAATCATGAATACGTTGACCACCAGTAGTAATTTCCATCCCTCGGAATAAACAGTCAAAACTTAATGTAAATGTTTCATCTGCTGGATCATCTAATGCATAAAATGGACGTTTTTTACTTGGATAGTGTGTAACAAATACAAAATCAGCATCGTATTCTTCTTTAAAATATTGTCCAATTAATACTTCTTCTTCTGGTTCTAAATCGTAAGGATTACGAATTGTTCTATTATATTTTTCTGCCACTAATTTCTTAGCTTCATCAAATCGTACTGATGGAATTTTATCAACATTTGGTAACTCAATATTTAAAATCTTAAGTTCTTTTGCGTATTCTGTCTTTAATAATTCCATAATTTTTTGTAAAACCCCTGTTTCAAATTCCATAATATCATTGAAACTATCGATAAATCCAACTTCAAAATCAAGAGATGTATATTCATTTAAATGTCTTTTTGTATTGTGTTTTTCTGCACGAAATACTGGTGCCACTTCATAAACACGATCAAATACCCCTACCATCATTTGTTTATAAAATTGTGGACTTTGAGCTAAGATTGCAGGTGTATGAAAATAATCTAACTTAAAAATATTTGCTCCACCTTCTGCTCCTTTTGAACCAATTTTTGGCGTATGAATTTCTGTAAATCCTTTTTCTGTAAGATAATCACGAAATCCTCTTACAATTGCTTCTTGTACTCTAAATTTTGCTCTTTCTTTAATATTTCTTAAAGAAATTGGTCTTAAATTTAAGTTTGTTTCTAAAGTTGTGTTCATTTTCCATTTCCCAATTGGAATTGGCAATGGTTCTGCAGGTGTTGATAACATAACAACATTTTTCATTCTTACTTCAAACCCATTTGGTGCTTTTTCAGAAGTTTCAACACATCCCGTTACTTCTATGGTGCATGCTTCTCGAAGTTCTTTACTATCAAAATTTGTTACACCTTCTTCAAAGACACATTGAAGTAACCCTTCTGCTTTTCTTAATACAACAAAGGATACCGTTCCCATATCTCGAACAACATGAATTGTACCATTTACTTTTACTTCCTCTTTTGTCCCAGCAAATGCTGCTAATTCACTAATATTTTTGACTTCTTTTTTACAGTTCCCTGTGATAAATTCCATTATTTTCTCTCCTTTTCCTAAAAATATACATAAAAAAACGTCCCAGAAATGCTTACGCATTCCGGGACGGGTTCATCATTTACCCGCGGTACCACCCGCATTATAAGAAGGTTTCTTCTTATCTCTCAAATCACTTAACGCGTAATCACGTATTACCCTACCTCACCAAAGTGTCTCGAATAATCAGCTCCCTAGTGTTGTCTTCATTAGCTTTTGTAAGTAGTGCTTTCAGTCGGTGACACTACATTCCTGTTACATCCCTTAATAAGAGTCTAGTTCTTTGCCTTTAACATGGAAATTCTATCATGTAATTCTTACTTTTGCAACCATTTTATAACGCTTTAATGCGATTAATTGCTTCTACTGTATTTTCATAACTTCCAAATGCTGTCAATCTAAAATATGTTTCTCCACTTGGTCCAAATCCTGATCCTGGAGTACCTACTACATTTGCTTTTTCTAATAAATAATCAAAAAATTCCCAGCTTGTCATTTTATTTGGTGCTTTTAACCAAATATATGGTGCATCAACACCACCCGATACAGAATATCCAGCTTCTTTTAATCCATTAAAAATATAAGATGCATTATTCATATAATATGCAACTTGCTCTTTTAATTGTGCTTGTCCTTCTACTGAATAAACTGCTTCTCCAGCTTTTTGTACAATATATGGTGCTCCATTATATTTTGTTCCATGACGTCTTGCCCATAACGCATGTAAGCTTGTGCCTTCTACCACTAATTCTTTTGGTACAACTGTATATCCTAGACGTAGTCCTGTAAATCCAGCATTCTTAGAGAAAGAATGTAATTCAATTGCGCAAGTTTTTGCTCCTTCACATTCATAAATACTGTGTGGTACATCTTCTCTTGAAATATATGCTTCATAAGCTGCATCATAAATAATTACTGCACCTACTTTATTTGCATAATCTACCCATTCTTGTAATTGTGCTTTTGTGATTGTTGAACCTGTTGGGTTATTTGGAAAACATAAATAGATAATATCTGGAGTTTCTTTTGGAATTTCTGGTGCAAAATTTGTTTGTTCTGTACAAGGCATGTAAATTACATTACTCCATGTTTCAGATACATTATCATACACTCCCGTTCTTCCTGCCATTACATTTGTATCAACATATACTGGGTATACTGGATCACAAACTGCAATTTTATTATCTTGACTAAAGATTTCTTGGATATTTCCAGAATCACATTTTGCACCATCGGATACAAAAATCTCATCTGCCGCAATATCACATCCTCTTGCTTTATAATCACATTCTGCAATTTTATTTCTCAAAAAATCATATCCTAAATCAGGCGCATATCCTTTGAAGCTTCCTGCTTCTGCCATTTCATCTACTGCACTATGTAGAGATGAAATAATTGCTGGAGCAAGTGGTTGTGTTACATCTCCAATTCCTAAACGAATAATTTTTTTGTCTGGGTTTGCTGCAACAAATTCATTTACTTTCTTTCCTATTGTTGAAAACAAATAACTTCCTGGTAATTTTAAATAATTTTGATTCACTTTTGCCATGTCTTATTCCTCTTTCTATCTTGTCTTTTTATTTCTATTATATTCCTATACTGTAATCTCACCTTGAAATACAGTAGTAGCAGGCCCTGTCATATATACCAAGTTTTCCTCTTTATCCCATTCGATAAATAGTTTTCCACCTAGCACTTCTACTTCCATTTTTTCTTTTGTATATCCGTTTAAAATACATGCTACTGCAGTGGCACAACACCCGGTTCCACAAGCAAGCGTTTCACCGCTTCCGCGTTCCCATACTCTCATTTTTACATGCGTTTCATCAATCACTTGTACAAACTCTGTATTTATACGATTTGGAAACAATTTATGATGTTCAAACATTGGTCCTATTTTTTCAAGATCTAGGTCTGAAACATCATCTACAAAAACCACTGTATGTGGATTTCCCATAGACACGCATGTCATAAAATATTCTTTTTCTCCAACAATTATTGGTTCATGTACAATACTATCATGTTCAGAAATAACCGGAATATCTTTTGGATATAATATTGGTTTCCCCATATTTACCCTTACAGATTCCACTTTTCCTTCTGTAATGGATAATGTAAGATATTTGATTGCTCCTGCACTTATAATACTAATATTTGGACTACTCGTCAATCCAAAATCGTATACATATTTTGCAACACATCGAATTCCATTTCCACACATTTCACCACGACTTCCGTCTGCATTGTACATTTCCATTTCAAAATCGGCTTCCTTTGAAGGGTTGATAAAAATAACTCCATCTGAACCAATTCCAAAATGTCTATCACTAATTTTTTTAATAATTTCTTCTTTTTTCTTTTGTTCTATACTCGTTGTAAATCCATTAATATAAATGTAGTCATTTCCACAACCATGCATTTTTGTAAATGATATCTTCAATGTACTATCCCTCCATTTCTGGTTTATTATACATCATTAAAATTTTCTGTGCTGTTTCTACCATATTAGTACTGCTATCCATACTTAATTTTTGTATGTATCTATAAGCCTCTTCCTCAAGCATATTTTTATATTCCATTAGAAATGATTTTGCTTTTTGAATTAATTCCTTATCTTGTTCTACTCTTTTTTTCGGTAAATTCCTTTCCTTTTTTCGTCGTCTTTCAATCATCTGACTAGTAGATTCCACAATCTCTAATAACTCTTGTACCTTAAGTGGCATTTCAAGTGTTATAATATCCGAATCATTACATTCATTTAAATTTTGTCTTGATGCCATCAATATAAAAGAAAATCTTTCTGGCATATCTGCTTTTATTTCATGATAAATCATATCTTGCAACTTATATCCACATATAATAATTCCACTTGAAAGTCCATCTGCTGATGATAAGACAGCTGCTCCCGTCGTACATATGGTAACTGTCGAGAACCCGCTTCGAACCAAAAGGTTCTTAATGCTTTTTCCATGTTCCATTTTGGGGAAAGCAACGATTATATTTACCACTTGTACTTCCTCCTCGCCCTTGCCTTAATGCTTAATATGTTCCAAGATATTCTTCTGTTTCCCATGCTGTAACATGCATATGATATCTATTCCATTCTTCTTTTTTTAGCTCTAAGTAACTATCGTATAAATCAACTCCAAATATTTCTTTCATTAATGGATCTTTTTCAAATTCATAAATTGCATCTCTTAAAGTAGATGGCAATGTATCGATTCCCATATTTGTTTTTTCTTTTTGCGACAGAGCAGATAAATCATCATTAATACTTTCAGGTGGCATCGTTTTATTACGAATTCCTTCTAATCCAGCTTTCAAACATACTGCTAATGCAAGGTATGGATTTGCACTTGGATCTGGACTTCTAAGCTCCACTCTTGTATTCTCATCCTTTTTAAATGGAATTCGAAGTAATGGACTTCTATTACTAGCACTCCATGCAATATCAACTGGAGCTTCATATCCAGGCACTAAACGTTTATAGGAATTAACAAGCGGATTCGTTACTAAAGTAATTGCCTTAATATGTTCCATAATTCCACCTATAAAATAATATGCATCTTCACTCAATCCATATACATTCGATGGATCACTAAAAACATTTATCTCCCCTTTATGCAAAGACATATTTAAATGCATCCCAGAACCATTAATTTCTTGTTTTGGTTTTGGCATAAATGTTGCATGTAAACCATGACGTTTTGCAACAGTTTTTACTGCAAGGCGAAAAGTCATTATATTATCAGCTGTTACTAAAGCTTCATCGTATTTAAAATCTACTTCATGTTGTGCTGGTGCTACTTCATGGTGCGATCGCTCCACTGAGAATCCCATATCTTCTAAAGTAAATACAATGTCCCTTCTTGCGTTTTCTCCTAAATCTACTGGTCCACAATCGAAATATCCCGCTTTTTCATGTGTTTGTGTTGTTGGTAAACCAAATTCATCTGTATTAAAAAGAAAAAATTCACATTCTGGTCCTACATGAAACGTATATCCCATCTCTTTTGCTTCATTTACCACTTTTTTTAATACTTGTCTTGGATCCCCCATAAATGGTTGCTTATTTGGACGATAAACATCACAAATTAACCTTGCTACTTTTCCTTGTTGTGGTCTCCATGGGAAAATTGCAAAGGTACTTAAATCTGGATATAAATACATATCTGATTCTTCTCTATTATAAAACCCTCTAATACTAGAAACATCAAACATACATTCATTATTTAATGCTCGTTCTAATTGATTAGCAGTAATTGCAACATTTTTCAAGTTGCCATATACATCGGTAAATTGAAGACGTATAAATTCTACATCCTCTTCTCTTACTCGTTCAAAAATTTCTTCTTTACTATAACTTATCATAAATTTATAGCTCCTTTCAAATTACACATTAATATAATTTATACTATGATACCATTCAAAATGAAAACTGGCAATAACTTGAATTCTCTTAGTCATATTTTTTAGTACTGATTCATAGGATATACAAAGCGATATATAGGAATGAAAATATGATAGGCAAAACAAAAATTGTAGTACTTCATTTAAAAGAATTAATATATACTGGGGTTTTTTTATCTCTTGGAATTTTATTTGTAATTCTTTTAGTGATGATGTTTTCACCTAAGGAAAAAGACAAAGAAGAAGCTAGTATTTCTACCTATGTTCCTGGTAAATATACGACCTCTCTTGAATTTAACGGAAATACAGTAGAAGTTGTAGTTATGGTTGATACCAATGAAATTACTGCAATTACTCTTAACAATCTAGATGAAGCAGTTGCTACAATGTATCCACTGATGGAGCCTGCATTAGATCATTTATCTGCTCAAATTCTAGAAAAACAGTCTCTTGATAATTTAAGCTATTCTGATGACAACAAATATACTTCACTTGTTCTATTAAATGCCATTACATCTTGTATAGAACAAGCAAGTAATATAGAAACAGAGTAATTCTCTATTAAAAAACCTGTAAGTAATATCACTTACAGGTTTTTTGCTTCTTCTATCCAAATTTTTCCTACTGCATCAGAAGGCATTCTAAGATCGCCTCTTGGTGATAACGATACGCTTCCAACTTTAGGTCCATCAGGCATACAAGAACGTTTAAATTGTTGCGTAAAAAATCTTGTATAAAAAACTACTAACCATTTTTTAATGGTTTCTTTTGAATATTCCTCTTTAAAAGATTCTATTGCGCTTTCATATATTTTTGTTGGACTATAATTTAATCGTAACATATAGTAAAGATAAAAATCATGTAACTCATACGGTCCAACGAGATCTTCTGTTTTTTGTGAAATTACACCATCTACAGGAGGTAGTAGTTCTGGACTTACTGGTGTTTGTAAAATATCGTATAACACTTCTTTTAAAGATTCCTCTTTTAAAGTATCTGCATAATAAGATACTAAGTGGCGCACTAAAGTTTTTGGCACACCACAATTTACCCCATACATTGACATATGATCTCCATTATAGGTTGCCCATCCTAATGCGAGTTCTGACATATCTCCTGTTCCAATTACCATTCCATTTTCTCGATTTGCAATATTCATAAGAATCTGCGTTCTCTCTCTTGCTTGTCCATTTTCATACGTAACATCATGTACATTTATATCATGAGAAATATCTTTAAAATGAATCGTAACTGCTTCTTTTATATCAATTTCTTCTAACGTGGCACCTAACATATTCGTCAATTTACATGCATTTTCATAAGTTCGATCCGTTGTTCCAAAACAAGGCATCGTAATACAATAAATATTTTTTCGTTCTATTTTTAGTAAATCCATAGCTTTTACTATTACTAAAAGCGCCAATGTGGAATCTAATCCACCAGAAATTCCTATGATTGGTTTTTTACACCCTGTGTGTTCTAATCGTTTTTTTAACCCATATGCTTGAATAGATAATATATCTTCACATCTTTTTTCTTTTTCTTCTTTTATTGACGGAACAAATGGAGTTTTGTTTAGAATTTCCACTCCCGATATTTTTGTTTGAATGCAATCAAATTCCATGATTTCATATGAATTACTCTCATATAAGAAAGTATTCATTCTACGACGCTCGTGTCGTATTTTTGCAAGATCTAATACACCATAAATGCTTTCATTATAAAAAGCCTTGCTTTCTGCTATAATTCTACCATTTTCTAAAATTCTATTTTTTCCTGCAAATACTAAATCTTGCGTTGATTCTCCCTCTCCAGCACTAGCATATATATATCCACTCACTAATCTTGCACTTGTAGATTGTAACAATTGACTTCTATAGTCATCTTTTCCCACTATCTCATTAGATGCCGATAAGTTTACGATAACAGTCGCGCCTGCAAGTACGTGATTTGTAGAGGGCGGATTAATTACCCATACATCTTCACATAATTCACATCCTACATACAATCCTTCTAAAACATTTGTAGTAAATAAAATTTCGCGTTTTACTGGAATTTTATTTCCATAAAACTCAATAACTTCATTTAAACCATCTCCACTAACAAAATGTCGTACTTCATAAAATTCACTATAATTCGGAATATTTGTTTTTGGAACAAATGCTAATAATTTTCCATTATTAAACGCTGCTGCCACATTATATAATTTTCCTTTAATTTCTAGCGGAAGTCCTACAAAAAAAAGTGCTTCCATTCCTTTTGATGATTCTACAAGTTTCTGCAAAGTTTTTTTTGCTTCTGTTAATAATGTTTCTTGTAAGAACAAATCATTACATGTAAATCCTGTAATACAAAGTTCTGGAAAGACAATGATTTTAGCACCACTGTCATAAGAACTACACATCAATTTATATATAGACTCTCCATTATATATCGGGTTTGCCACTTGAATCTTAGGTGTATGTGCTGCAACTTTTATTCGTCCATCTTTCATACATTATATATTCCTTTCCTTAATGTCTAATGTCATTTTGCTTTTTTTAATAATTCTTTTATTTCATCTACAGAAAAATGATAAAAAGTATTACAAAAATGACAATTTAATTCTGTTTCTTTTCCATCATTGATAATTTCTTCTAATTCCTTTTTTCCAATACTAATCAAAGCTTTTGAAACACGCTCTTTACTACAATTACATGAAAATTCAACTTCTGTTTTTTCATTGATTTCTAAATCAAATCCCGCTAATATTATTTCAAGTAATTGTTCAGGCGTATTTCCTGCTTCTAAAATATTTGTCACCGAATCTACTTTTGATAAATTTTTCTCTAATTGATCAATCACTTCATCACTTGCAAATGGCATCAACTGAATAATAAATCCACCTGCTTGTTTTACTGTATTTGTCTCTTTATCTAATAATACTCCCAACCCAACAGAAGAAGGAACTTGTTCACTCGTTGCAAAGTAAAACGTGAGATCTTCTGCAATTTCACTTGTTTGAAGCACAGTCTGCCCCACATATGGTTCTTTTAATCCCATATCTTTTATAACATTCATAAAACCAATTCCTACAGCACTTGCAACATCAAGCTTTCCTTTTTCATTCGCTGGAATCATAACATGGGGATTTTTTGCATATCCCTTTACATTTCCATTCGAATCTGCTGTACAAGTCATACTTACTAATGGACCACTTCCATTAACTGTAATGGTTAAAATATCCTTTTCTCCCTTAAGCATACTTCCCATCATACTTGTTGCTGTTAAAACTCTGCCAAGCGCTGCTGTTGCAACTGGACTTGTATTATGTGCCTTTCTTGCAGTTTCTACAATATTTTTTGAAGAAATAGCAAAGGCACGTATTTGGGCATCTGCTGCCGTTGCTCTTATAATATAATCTTTCATTTTTATTTCCTTTTCTTTCTATTCTTATTTACCACATTCTCTTGCGATACAATATATTCTTTCACTTTTGGAGTGTACTTCTTTTTTTGTATCTGCATCAAATGCTTCTATAAATTCTAAATTAGCTTCCTGCAAATACTGCTTCATTTCCTCCAATGTATATCCTCTTTGAAAATGCGTTTCACAAAACTTTTGATAACAATCTTCTTCTTTTACAAATAAAGTTAAATCATATTCGTTAATATGTTCTTCTTTGTGAAAATAATTTTCCCAAATAAAACTACACTCTTCTCGATTCTCTGCAATAGTTTGCTCCCCTATAAGCACTTCATATTTATAGAGACTATTAAAATCAAAAATAAAAATTCCCTTTGGATCTAAATAATTATTTACAAGTCGAAAGCATTCTATTACATCCTCTTCTTCTAAAAGATAATTAATAGAATCACAAACAGAAATAACAGCAGAAACAGTTCCATATAATTCAAACTCTCTCATATCTTGTAATAAATATAAAATAGTATCTTCTTCTTTTAATTTTTCTATTGCAATAGAAAGCATGGCTTCTGAGTTATCAATGCCTATCATATCATATCCCGACTTTTGTAACATATTAGTTAATGTACCAGTTCCGCATCCTAAATCTAAAATAATTCCATTTTCAATTCGTTGTTTTTTTAAATAATCAATTAAAAAAGCATGCCATTCTTCATAAGGTGTTTCGTCCATAAAAATATCATATACTCTTGCAAAGTCTAAATACGCTTCCATACTATATTATTCTCCAAGTTTTGTCGCAATAAAAAATCCGATTCCAAAGGTTATAATTCCCGTTCCAACAGATACCATATTATATCTACTTAAATCCGATACAATTATAATAGCTGCAGGAGATGCAACAATTAATCCAAGAATTCCACAAAAAGCATAGTTTGGTAATTTTGCAAACACGATCTCAACAAGTTTTGCAATTACACCAATTCCTATTAATACACCAATTCCAAAAGGCATTAAAATACCGATACCTTGCATAATAATCGGAATATCAAAAGAAAATACTGCACGTACAAATGAAGATACCGTTTCAAGAATCGTATAATAATACCCAATTAACATAAGTACCATAGAACCACTTACGCCCGGAATAACCATAGTTGCACTTGCTATTACACCTACACCAAATAACTTAATGATATTTACAAAATCCATTGATACATCTGCAACATTTCCTTCTGTTTCACCAAAACTTGCAAACAAAAGAACAATTGCTAAAAACACAAAAAAAGTTATAATATTTCCCGCACTTATCTTTTTTCCAGTTTCTTTTATTCTATTTAAAATAAGTGGAATTCCACCAAGAATTAATCCAATAAATAAGAAATTTGTTTGTACTGGAAAATTTGTTAAAGATGCTGTAATAAGAGTTGTTAAAACCACAATACCAAGTACTACTCCTATAATAATAGGAAGAAGAAATCGTATGCCTTCTTTAAATTCACTTTTTATATGGGTAATTGCATAGATTAAACGATCATAAATCCCCATTGCAACAGCCATAGTACCTCCACTTACTCCTGGAATAATATTAGCTACTCCTATTACTGCTCCTTTTAATATCATCTTAATCATTGTTTTTTCCATCCTTTACTATTTCTTTTAAATGATTGATTAATTGTTCCATTTCTAATTGCGTTCCAATAGATATTCTCAAATAATTATTGATCCTAGGCTTATTAAAATATCGTACATATATATTTGCTTCCATACACGATTCAAATAACATTTTCGCCTCATATGTAGGATGTGTTACAAACACGAAATTGCTTTTAGAATCGGTATATGAAAATCCTAATTTTGTAAGCTCTTTCTTTGTCCACTCTCTTGTATCAATTACTTTTTTTACAATTTCCTTAAAATACACACCATCTTTTATACATGCTACACCAGCTTTTATAGACGTAAGATTCATGGTGTATGAATTAAAAGAAAATTTAGCGTCATTTAAAAATTTAATTAACTTTTTACTACCAATTGCATATCCTATTCTCATACCTGCTAATGCTCTTGATTTTGAGAAAGTTTGTACCACTAAGAGATTCTCATATTTTTTTGTAAGAAAAATAGCACTTTCTCCGCCAAAATCTACATATGCCTCATCTATAATTACTACAACATCTTGATTATTTTTGATAATTTCTTCGATTGTTTCTAATGGTTCAAAAATCCCCGTTGGTGCATTTGGGTTTGGTATTATAATTCCCCCATTTTCTACCATATAATCCATTTTATTAATAAAAAACATTTCATCTAATGGCTTTCTTTCATATGATATTTGAAATAAATCAGCCCATACATCATAAAAAGAATAAGTAATATCCGGAAAAAGAATGGGACTTTTAGAATTAAAAAACGTTAGAAATGCCATTGCAAGGACATCATCTGAACCAACACCAACAAATACATTATCACTTGACACTTCATAATATGTAGCTAACTCCTCAACTAATTCACTTACACAAGGATCAGGATAAAGGCGTAAGCGATCTTCTATTATGTGATTTAATGCAGCCTTTACCTCTTTGCTAGGTGGATAAGGACATTCATTTGTGTTTAATTTTATAATATTTTTTCCACTTGGTTGTTCTCCTGGAACATATGGTATTACTTTTCTAACATTTTCTTCCCAATTTCCCATTCTATTTCTTCTCCTAATTATTTTTAATATACTGTGGTGAGTATACTATAGCTAAGAACAATTTTCAACTTCTATGTTATCATCTATCGTAACAACCGATATATTTTTTCCACCAAATATAACTAAAAGTTCTTCTTGTTTATGCCGTAGTAGATATAGTTTTGAAAGTTTCATTCTATAACAATTTGTATACGATACATTTACTAGTCGTTCTGCTATCGTTACCTTTGTTCTTCCCTCTTCTTTTTTAATCCATTCTTTTCCTAAAAATATATATTCGCCTTTTTCATCTTTATTATAAACACCAACTGTAAAATAAGTTAAAATAATAAATAACATAAGTGAAACTATGATACTTCCTATTCCAAATGTTACAATAAAAATATAATTCTTTTCTTTTTTTTGTTCTTCCACTTCCGTACTCTTTATAGGAAATGGTTCTATGATTTCTTCGTCTTGTATTGGTTCTTCCATACCCTCTTCTTGGACTGGTTCTTTCTTAACCTCTTCTTGATTACTATTTATCATGATAGATTCTTCAGGTATTACTTCTAAACCACTCTCTTTGTTTTCTTCTTTTCTTGTTTCAGTGATGCACTTATTTTCCTCTTCCTCTTCTAATTCGTCCGGTTCTAGATTCTCTATACTTTTAATACTATCTACTGAATATGTATATGTTGTAATATTATCATTTAAATCCTTTGCCCATATAATATATGTATTATTTTCATCATGTTCTA
>JBOFWM010000056.1:0-4508 GCA_051653625.1 Lachnospiraceae bacterium | reverse complement strand
CGTTTACAATAGTATTCATCATACAGTCTCCTTTACGTATTTTCTTCATCGTTAATATCATAAAGAAAAATTGTATGATTGGGAAGTAGGGATTTTCTCTACTTCCTATTTTATTTGCCAACTATTATTTTACACTTACCTTCTTAAAATAGATGGGTGGTAAATGAGGTACTTTGGATGACTTAGTAGTGATTCGACAACTTATTCGGTTGCAAATGGGGGAGGATGTCCGAAAACTTATGCATCAAAAATAAGGTGGCTTTTATTTGAACCATTTTTAGAAGAAATAGTTGGTTTGCACAGAAGATATTATTTTAACTAATATTTTTTAGGAGTTTGTAGTGACTTAAAAGGCATATTAATGTATTATTTCCAAATAACAAGTTATAAATTAATATAGTATTTTTTAGAACATGTTCTAGCAAAAGGATAAGTATCAGACCGTTATATAAACTGTTTGATGCTTTTTTTGTCCAATTTTGCCGATACATAGACCAATTTAAAAAGTATGAACCTCCATAAGTTGATTTATAAAATAAAACCGAAGTAGTACGCAAGTTAAAATGAAAAATAATGTTCAACCCGAACATTCAGTCATTCCCAATTGGGAGATAGAGCGAAAGGGAAAATAATATTTCGCTCTATACCAGTTGCACAAGGAAGGAGGTGAACTCTTATGGAGCAGTCTTCTTCCTATGACGAATTAACGATTAGACATCAGTTTGACCGGATATGCCATCTGGTATTGGAGGGTGAAACAGTAAATTACTTTAGATATTTGGATTATCGTAGAAAACATGAGATTTGTTGGTCTGAATTGTCTGAAAAGGAGTTGAATAGTTTTTTTACAATGGATAGATATGAAGCAGAAAATTATCAGTTTCGTGTACTTGACTACGATATAGAAGTCAAAGACTCCTTAATTGCTGAGGATCTACAGATTTTGACCGAGAAAAAGCGGAATGTAATTTTGTTGTCCTATTTTATGGGAATGAGTGATGCAGAAATTGCAAGAGAGATGAGTTTGGTAAGAAGTACCATACATGAACATCGCAAACGCTCGCTTGAAATGCTAAAGAATATTATGGAGGAAAATACGGATGAAAAGGGTACAAAAAACTGCTGTAACTTATTTGGCTTACAACAGCTTTTGAGCCGGATGTCATGACATCGGCAGTGCTTGCTGTTTAAGAAATACAAGGGTTGGGAAATCACTGGTGAAATTGATATTTCCAGATTTGCAGTCAACGATAAAGATACGATCAAGCACCTGTAGATTGCGACACTGTTAGTATGATTTAGGGGAAGCAGTGCAAAACAGGTGAAGTTATCCTAACTCCGAGAGACTTAACTTTGTTGTTTGGTAAGAAAAAAATAATATGCTGATAAGACTAGGTTAAGGTTGACGTGGTAGAATATTTAAAAATGTCAGAAAGGAATAGGCAAATGGATGTTTTAGAAACAGTGAATCTGAAAAAGGAATATACGGGAAACCTTATAATAAATAATGTCAATATGCATATTAGGCAAGGTGAAATATACGGACTTATTGGAAGAAATGGAGCAGGAAAAACTACTCTGATGAAGATGATATTAGGTTTAACTGATATTACATCAGGAAAAATAATTCTTTGGGGAAATGAATTAATTCAAGGTAATAAAAAAACGTACTCGCGCATAGGGTCACATCTTGATTTGCAGGGGTTTTATCCTGAACTTTCTGCTTATGAAAATTTGAAAGTATTGTCGAGCATTAGAGGGATTACCAAAAAAAAGGCAGTTGAAAGTGCGTTAGAAAAGGTGGGGTTGCTAAAAGATCAAAATAAAAAATATAAGAAGTTTTCACTAGGAATGAAGAAAAGGCTTGGGTTAGCCAGCGCAATTGTTCATGAACCCGAATTTCTTATACTTGATGAGCCTACCAATGGATTAGATCCAATCGGGATATCAGAGTTTAGAGAATATCTTCTAAAGATAAGTAATGAAAACAATATCTCAATTATGCTTTCAAGCCATATGCTTACTGAGGTGTCTTTAATGGCTGAACGAATTGGTATTCTGGAGCAGGGGGAATTAATAGTTGAGAAGACGATGAATGAAGTGAGAGCAATTAACCGGAGAGCGCTGAAAATAGCGGTAACAAATGTTCAAAAAACCAGCAGTATCTTGGAAAGTACATGGGGGATTGAAGATTACGAAGTTTTGGATGATAGGCACATCCGAGTATTTGATTTAAATTTAGATCGAGAGTCATTTTCTCAGAGATTGGCTGAAAATGGTATCGGTATTCTTGAGATATCGATGGAGAAAGATGGACTGGAAAATTATTTTAAGAGTTTAGTTCAAAATGCTGAGATATAAAAAGGGGGAATAAGGTTGGGAAACTATTTTTATGCCGAATTAATAAAAGAGAAAAGGGAAAAACATCTGTTCTTGAGCGTTATTTGTGTTGTAATTACTTTGCTTGCGTATACTAGTAACCTGTATAAAGTAACTAAGCAAGGTGGCGTAGTTGATTTATATTGTGATAACATGCAAATCCATTTCTTCATAACACTGATTTTTGTAACAATGTATGCAATTGTAATTGTATATGATGAGTTTAAAAACAATACAATCGAACAATTGTTTGTGATCCCAATTAATCAAGGCAAATTTGTGCTGACAAAGTTTATCTTTGTTGTATTATTCAGCATTGTGACTATGCTGATGATAACAGCATTAAGTACTGCGATTATGGCAATTATGGGATATAAAATTAACGCAGGTGATATTTGGGTTTTGGTAATGTTGAATGTTACGGATGGAATATTATTAGCAATAGTTACATTTCCTGTTATACTTATTTCAATGATATGCCGAAGTCAGATATTAATTTCAATTGTGATTAATGCAGTATATATTATTTCGTGTTTTATGATTAATAACTTGCCTTTCGGACAAGATATTACTGAAAAGTTAACAGCTTACGGGCATCCATTGGGAAGTTATGCGCTTATTCACAATTGGATCGTTTATAAAAACATTCCAAAAGAGATAAGCATGTTATTACAACCCAAGCAAAGTTTTTGGTTGGCGCTAATTGGTATAGGAATTTATACATTGATCTCTTATCAAGGTATAAAAGCGGTACTCAAAAACAACAAAGGCAGATAAGGAGTAAATTAAAATGCTAGAGATAAATTATAAGGATACAAAAGATCGAAATAACTGGATAGATGGCAATTAGTTAAACGCAACAATTTGTGTTACAGAGGATTGCAACTTACGATGTACCTATTGCTATATGGTGGGGAAAAATAGTTTTAACAAAATGGAGTTTAGAACAGGGAAAGAAATAATTGATTTTTTGATGGAGAATCCATACACTGTCGAAATGGCAGATAGTATTATGTTGGATTTTATTGGCGGCGAACCACTATTAGAAATGGAGTTGATTGATGAGTTATGTGATTACTTTATTTTGAAAATGTATGCAGAAAATCATAAGTGGTTTCCTAATTACGTATTTACGTTTTCAACGAATGGTCTTTTATATGGAAAGCCAATAGTTAGAAAATTTATTAGTAAGCATGGTGACCATTGTTCGTTCTCTGTTAGTATAGATGGAACTAAAGTAAAGCATGATTTAACCAGAGTAAAAGTGGATGGCTCTGGATCATATGATGATGTAGTAAAGAATTTACCACTTTTTATGGAAGAAAATTATAACCCGGCAACCAAATCGACATTCGTAAGTGATGATTTGTCATACCTTAAAGACAGTATTATTCATTTGTGGGATTTAGGATTCAAAGACGTGGAATCTAATTTAGTATATGAAGATGTTTGGAAAGAAGGAGATCCAGAGATTTTTGAACAGCAATTAAAGGGATTGGCGGATTATATGTTTGAAAGTGGGAGATATGAAACCCACTCCGTGGCTTATTTTTCATCAACTAGGGGACTTCCGATTGGAAAGACTGATTTGGATGTAAACAGATGTGGTGCAAGATATAAGACACTTGCATTTGATTATCGAGGAGATATTTATCCGTGTATCCGTTTTCTGGAAATGTGTGCGGATAATAAAGTTAAAAGAATAATTGGTAATATTAGAGATGGAGTAGATTATGCAAAACTACGTCCAATGGCAGCTGCGACTTGGCAGTCACAAAGCCCGGATAAATGTAATGCTTGTGATTGCGGTACTGACTGTGGATGGTGTCTTGCGCATAATCTAAGTGAGTCAGAGGATGGATCGATTTTTGAACGATGTACATATATTTGTGAAATGCATAAGGCTAATGCGCGTGCAAATAAGTACTATTGGCAGAAGTTAGCACAACACGATACCACAGATTGTTTGCAATAGCTATTCAGCATTGTTTTTTTAGTGATTGAATTTTTGGGAACAAATATAATTGAGTGGATAACATCTGCAATGTAAAAATTAATGAATATTGACTTTCGATAACAAATATGTTATCATATAATAAAGTAGGAGGTATGTTATGTATGAAATTATT
>JBOFWM010000055.1:0-16581 GCA_051653625.1 Lachnospiraceae bacterium | reverse complement strand
GATTCAAATGTTGTATCAAGCACTAATTCTCTTGTACTTGTAGGCTCTAATTGATAAATAAATTTAATCTCCACTAAATATGGCATTTCTTTTTTTAGGTCAAGAAACATTTTACTAAGCTTTAACGCAATTTCTTCTTTTTCTTCCTTTTTAATTTCTGATTTAAAATTCCAAGCAACAATATGTTTTAACAAGTTTTTATACCTCACTTTTTTTCTTTTAATATAACACATCTTGAAAAATATTTGTATTCTATCTCTAAAAATGTTACTGTGTTATAGAAATAAAAATATTTATGGTTTAAGAAAGACAAGGTATAAAAGATGATTACAGTTACGAATTTATCTTACGAGTTTCCTCAAAAAGAATTATATAAGGATATTTCATTTGAATTAGAAGATAATTGCCATTGCGCCTTTATTGGTACAAATGGCACTGGAAAAAGTACATTGGTGAAAATGTTACTTGATCCTTACTCTTATTTATATGATGGAAAAATAACAATTGCAGAAAATGCACGTACAGGTTTTGTATGTCAATTTCCATCTATTGAAAAAGATGAGACTGTTTTTGAATATATTGCTAAAGAGTTTCTTATTTTAGAAAAAGAAATTGCTGATTTATGTACACAAATGGAAAGTGGTGAAAATCTAGATGTTATTTTTGCATTGTATCAAGAAAAATTAGATCTCTTTGATGCCATTGGCGGAAACGATTATACAAATCGTATCCAAAAAAATCTAAACCTTGCAAATCTCAATGAAAAAGAACATGCAAACTTATCTACTTTAAGCAGTGGTGAATTAAAGCTAATACAAGTTATTAAAGAAATGCTATCAACACCTAATTTATTAATTATGGACGAACCTGATGCATATCTAGATTTTATTCATCAAGTTTCTTTAAAGGAATTAATTCATTCCTACAAAGGAACCTTGCTTGTAATTACGCACAATCGTTATTTATTAAATCATTGCTTTAATAAAATTCTTCAATTGGAAGGAACTCGCCTTCAAGAATTTAACGGAACGTATCAAGAATATCAATTAACTTTATTAGATTATAAAATCGATTTACAAGAAAAAGCCATTGCAAGCGAAGCTGAAATCGAGCGTAATATTCAAGTTGTAGAAAAATTCAGAGCTGCCGCCACCTATTATGTGGATGCCGCAAGAGGACGTGCCTTAAAAGGACGAGTTTCTATTTTAAAACGATTACTTGCAAATCAAGTAATGTCTCCTTTTATCGAAGTAAAAAAACCACGTATTTCATTAACAAAAGAACCTTTTGATTCTACCTGTAATGAAACACTTGAGGTTACTGATTTAACGATTGGTTATCACGAACCACTTTTAGAATCTGTATCTTTTACTATTGGTCCAAAAGAAAAAATTGCATTAATCGGAGATAATGGTATCGGAAAATCTACTTTATTGAGAACACTTATGAAGCAAGAACAAGATGGAATTCTCTTTTCTTCTGATACAATACTTGGGACTCTTTCTCAAGATGCAAATGATGTATTTAATGTAGAAAACACTGTATATCAAGAATTTTTAAACTACGATTTTGTAAATGAAACTGAAATTATGGCACATCTTGCTCCTTATGGGTTTGAAGATTCCATTTTAACACAAAAAATTTCTCAATTATCTGGTGGGGAAATTACTATGCTTCAATTGGCAAAGATAGGTACTACAAATACAAACTTTTTGTTACTTGATGAGCCAACAAGTCATCTTGACTTGTACTCTCAAATCGCATTCGAGGAGGCAATCAACCAATTTAGTGGCAGTGTATTACTTGTTTCTCATGATTTTTATACTATTTCAAATTGTGTAGACTCTGTTTTGATTATAGAAGATAAGGGAATTCGAAAAGTACGTATGAGAACTTTCCGTAAGAAAATATATGAAACTTATTTTAAACAAGGATATCTTGAAGCCGAACGCATTCGCATTGATTTAGAATTAGAAATCAATCAAGCACTTCTTGCAAAAGACTGTGAGAAAGCTAGATTGTTGTTTGAGAAATTAGTAGAATATGTGTAGAGGTTTTAACAAACCTCTACCACAATTTTTCCACCTGCATGATTTGTTTCCATAAGCTCATGCGCCCGATTTATTTCTTCTAAAGGAAATACTTGGGCAATGGGTGGGTTTATCTTCTGCTCTTTTATAAATTGTAACATAGCATGCAATGATTCTTTCTTTACCTTTTGACTATCATAAATGGTAAAATAACTTCCCGATGGAATAACATCCATTGGTGCAAAGTCTTTCATCTTCCATTCTCCACCAAGAATTCCACTCATACAAAGAATTCCGCCTTCCTTTAACAATGAAAAGGAAGAGTGTAAAGTTTTTGTTCCAATAAGTTCTAGTACTTTATCTACACCTTCAGGTATATTCTTAACCCCTTGCTCTAGTAAAGTTTCATCATCTATAAGGACAATATCTGCCCCATACTCTTTTAGTAAACTCTCTTTCTTTTTATTTCTTGTAGTTGCAATAACAGTTCCATGCAATGCTTTTGCTAATTGAATAGAGGCAAGGCCTACCGAACTTGTAGCACCACGAATAAGAAGAGTTTCACCTTCTTTTAGTAAAAGAGTATCTACGAGAGAGCACCAAGCGGTGTAATACATCTCTGGTATCGCCGCTAGCTTTATCCAGTCCAGATTTGTTTCAACAGGATATACTTGCTTTGTTGGAATCAACGCATATTCTGCATATCCCCCATCAAATTCTCTTCCAAGCCCTCCCATCATCGAGACTACTTTTTGCCCTTTTATAAATGTACTATCTGATGCATCTGCAATTTCGCCTACACATTCAATTCCAATTATGCGTGGTAATATGACAGAAGGAGAATATCCCTTTCTTGTAAAAAGCTCAGAACGATTAATTCCAAAGGCTTTTATGTCCACTAATACCCACCCAGGTTTTACCTCTGGTATAGGAACATTCGTCACTTTTAATTCTTTCGCCTCTACTGGTCGTTCTAAAACAACTGCTCTCATACACATTCTTCCTTTGCATTATTTTTATTTCCTCTTTTTTCAATGAGGCTCAATACTCCATTCGAAAAAAGAGCAAGGCCTGCTGCTAAAATACTTCCCCATACAATTTTATTGGTATTCATCGTTCTTAATCCATCCAAAAGGATAGTACCAAGACCTCCTGCATTTATAGATGCAGCTATGGTTGCAATGCCAACAGTAGATACAATTGCAAGTCTCACTCCTGTAAACAATGATTTTTTAGCTAATGGAACTTGCACCCATATTAATGATTGAATTTTGCGCATTCCCATTCCTGTTGCCGCATCCATAACTGCACGATCTACTTCTTGTAATCCTGTCAAAAAATTTCGCAATAATACATATTGGTTATAAATCACAAGGACAAGAATTGCTGTTGTCTTTCCAAGTCCTGTAAGCGGAATTAAAATGGCAAACATAGCAAGACTTGGAACAGAATAAATCACGGATGTGATACTAAGAAATATAGTTGAAAGTTTATTGAAATATACGCAAAGAAGCGTTAGTACAATAACCACTAACAAAGAAATCACAATTGATACAACCACAAGTTCTAAGTGTTCTAACAACGCATCTAGAAGTTTATCGTAATACTTTAGAAAATATGAAATCATACAAATTTCTCCCAAAATTTCTCTTTGTTGTAAGCAGATGTAATAAGAGATTTCACAAATTCATCTGCTGGATTTTTTACAATGTTTTTCGGTGTATCAAATTGAATAATTTTTCCTTCATTCATAATAATAATTCTTGTTCCTAGTTTAAATGCTTCTTCAATATCATGTGTAACAAATAAAAAAGTCTTTTTTAAGCCTCCATGGATTTGTAATAATTCTTCTTGAAGATTTAGACGATTAATTGAATCAATAGCTCCAAATGGCTCATCTAAAAGCATAATTTTAGGATCTACTGCTAACGCCCTTGCAAGCCCAATTCGTTGTTGTTGTCCACCTGAAAGTTGGTTGGGATATCTTTTTTTAAATTCTTCTGGCTCAAGTCCAACCATTGTCAATAATTCATCTACTCTTGCGTCAATTTTTGCTTGTTCCCATTTCAATAATTTTGGAACGGTGGCAATATTTTGTGCAATTGTCATATGTGGAAATAATCCAACTTGTTGAATTACGTAGCCAATGCGTCGTCTCACTTCAATAACATCTACATCTTTTATATTTTCACCGAACAATATAATTTCGCCTTCATCTGGTTCGTAAAGCCGATTAATCATTTTTAAAAGTGTCGTTTTTCCACATCCAGAAGTTCCGAGTATCGTAATAAATTCTCCTTCATGTATGGTTAAATCAATATAATCTACTGCATTTTCTGTTGCATTGATAAATGTTTTTCTTACATTGTGAAATTCAATTGCTTTTCTCATATTGTCACCTTTTCATTTATTTTATAGAATCATAGAAGTCTTTTGCCACCTCTTCGTATTCTAACTTATCAACATCAATTTTTGCATTTAACATTGTTACAGTCTCTGTATCTAATGATTTACTTATATTATTTAAAACCTCTGCAATCTCTGGATTTTCTTCTAACACTTCCTTTCTCACGACAGGCGCTAAATAATATGGTGGCCAAAAGTTTTTATCATCTACAAGCAATGTGTACAACTCTTTATTTGTTAATTGCCCTTCTGTTGTATACGCTGGCGCTACATCTGCTTCATTATTCTTTAAAATCTCATACTTTAATCCGTTGTCATATAATGTAATGGATTGAAAATTAAATGTTCCATATAATTTTTCTAAGCCTGGAATTCCATCTTCACGATATTCAAATTCTCCTTGTGAAGCTACTCTTACTTTATCTGCATGTACTTGCAAATCAGATAAGGTGTAAATTCCATATTCTTCTGCCATTTCAGTTCGAATTACAAGTCCATTAGAATCATTTGCTTGTGATTGTTCTAACCATGTAAGTTGAAATTGTTCATCATATTCTTTTTTTACAATTTGATATACTTCTTCTGGATCTGTTACTAAATCCATTTTTAAAACAGTAAGTAATCCTGTTCCTGTATATTCTGGATACAAATCAATTTCATCATTTGTTATGGATGTATGAATGACCGATCCTGCAATATTTAAATTACGCTCTACTTTATATCCAGCATGTTCTAATGCAAGCGCATATACTTCTGCTACTACTAAGCTTTCGGTAAAATCTTTTGACCCGATTCGTATGGTAGTTTCTGCATTATTTGTTGCACCACATCCGATTACTACAAATGCCATTACTAAAGTTACTAAGATTATCCTTATTTTTTTTGTTGTTTTTAATTTCATTATTACAATCTCCTATTTTTAATTTTTATGTTTTAATATGTACCTTTCCATTCGCTCAAATACAAGCCCTACTAAAAGAGAAAGAATTGCAACGCTTACGCCACCAATGAGCAAAAAATCTAATCGATTTAACCCAAGGCCTGTAAAGATGATTTCTCCTAATCCCCCTGCTCCTATTTTTGCTGCAAGTGTTGCACTTGCAATAATTTCTACTGCTGCCGTTTTTATTCCTGCCATTATCAAAGGTAATGCAAGCGGAATACGTACCTTTCTCCACACTTGATTTGGTGTCATCCCACAACCCACTGCTGTTTCAAGCATAAATTCGGGCACTTCTTCCAATCCTGCAACTGTATTCATTAAAATAGGTGGAATGGCTAACAATACAAGTGCTACCATAGCAGGTTTTATCCCCGTTCCCATAATAGGAATCAATAAGATTAATATGGCTAAACTTGGTATAATTCGCAGTACTCCAAATATTGTCACTACTATTTTCTTTGAAGGGCTATATTTCACACACATTATTCCCGCTGGAATCGCAAGAATCATTGCAAAAATTAATGCATACATACTAATCGTAAAGTGTGTCCATACAGCAGATAAGAATGTATCAAAGTTGTGTTGAAAATACTCCATAATCTGTTGCCACAAATTTCAATCCTCCTTCCTATTTTTCTTTTAGTTTACTGGTATAATTTATCTAATATTCCACTAATATCTTCCGTAAAGCATATTGTTTTTTCTACATTTTCTTTTACACCACTTGGAAACTCTTTATTAAATCTAATAAGACATGCATTTGGATTTTGAAATGTCATTTGTTCAAAAGGATATCTTATAATTCCTGGTGTATTGTATCCAACTCCAAATTCCAAATAAACTACTTTCTTTAATCCTATGTCAGCTATAAATTTTTTATATCTATCACATGCATTATCCCAAGAATCATCTTCAATAAAATACTGGTCCGCCCTAAGGTTCACTTTAATTGGACCACCACAAATTGGACAAGTCGGTAACAACATAGTTGGAATTTTACAATCCTTTGTCTGTTCTACCATTTCTCTAATTTCAACTTCATTATAATATAGCTTATTGTGACACGCTTTCGCGCATTGAAAGTAACTATAATCTCCTTGAGTGGCAAATATTTTTTCTTTCGGAAACCCTGATTTTGCAAATTGACTTTCTACATTTGTTGTTAACACAAAGTATTCCTTATCTTTCACCAACTCAAAAATCCTTCGGTACAGTGGCAATCCCTCTATGTCATAACGATTCACCAAGATCGTTTTTGCCTCAAATGCCCAATATTCTTCTAACGTGTCATAAGGGTAAAAGTCACCAGAATACATATCTTGATACCCATATTTTTCGCCAAACTCAGACATATATTTTTGAAAACGTGCTCCCCCGAAATCTAGACCTGCTGCCGTAGAAAGTCCGGAACCACCACCAATTACAAGCACTTCCGCTTCTTCTATTCTTTTTTTAGCAAGTTCTATTTTTTCTTCTAGTGTCATAGCTTTTTCTTTCCTTTCTTTGATTGGCAAATTATAACACTTAACTATTTTATTGATAAGTACGCACTTTTTTGTAATATAGTTACAAAAAGGTGACTATAAAAAAAGAAAGCAATCCTATCTTTGATTTTTATCAAAAATAAGAATTCCTTTCTTTCTATCATTTACGAATTCATTTTCTTTTTTATCACTTCAATTAAATCTAAATCTGCCGCTAACCATGCGACAGTATTTAATTCTTCTTTTTTCAACCATTTTCCAGCACTATGTTCTTTTAGTATAAGTTTTCCACTTTTTACTACACACCAAAAACAATCCATTGAAAGATGGAAATTTGGATAATCATATTCTACCGTTTCTATCCACTCTCCTACTTCAATTTCTATATCTAACTCTTCTTTGATTTCTCTAATCAATGCTTCTTTTGGTGTTTCATGTTCTTCTATTTTTCCACCTGGAAATTCCCATCCTCCTGCAAACTCCCCATAAGCTCTCTGCGTACAAAAGATTTGTTCCCTCTTGTTTAAATCATTGCATATTACTGCTGCCACAACTCTTATTGTTTTCATTCATTCTCCATTCCTTTGTGATGGATTTAGGTATGAGCTAACCATTTGCAATCTGTAAAATCCATCTTAGTAAAAGTTGCTTTAAAAGAAGAATCTTGTGGACTACATGCATAAATCCCAAAGTTTATTTCCTCTTTTGCCTCCCACATATGGCAAATTCGCATCTGAGAAAATTCAACTCCATCCGTTGAGCATTCCACACAAAAATCATCTTCTCTTCGACTAAAACGATACCACATAGCTTTAATAGAAGCATCAATAGCCGTGGTGGACCAATCAGAGTACCCACAATTTGTGACAACACAACCTAAATGTTGAAATTCTTCATTTTCATATTCTATAGAAGCTTTTAACCAGTTTTCGCTATTTAAATACATTACAATTCCACATTGATCAAAGCGACATTTACTTTCAAACTCAGTTTTAACAACAAAAGAAAAAAATTGTTCCTTTGTCTTCATCTGAAGAACTGGAGCATTATCATTTTGAAAATGATAATAAGTACGTTGCCAAAGATCTGTATTTGGCATGGTAATGATTTCTATTTTATCCTCATTTATCGTACAGTCTTTTGGTTCTCTTGTCCATTGTAAAGCATTTATATTAAACATATACCTCTCCATCCGTTTTCTTATTTTCTTTGGAATTATATATTGATCTTTCTATCCTTATAATAATACTCTTTGTCATGTTCATTTATTTCTCTCATAACACGGCAAGGGTTTCCAACTGCAACTACATTTGCTGGTATGTCTTTTGTAACAATACTTCCCGCTCCAATTACCGTATTATCACCTATTGTAACACCAGGCATAACAATTGCACCTGCTCCAATCCAGCAATTACGACCAATATGAATTGGCATATTAAATTGATATATTTGTTCTCTTAACTCTGGTAATATTGGATGTCCTGCAGTTGCAAGGGTTACATTTGGTCCAATCATAGTGTAATCACCAATGTATATGTGTGTATCATCTACACATGTCAAATTGTAATTCGCATATACCATATTACCGAAATGACAATGGTGTCCTCCAAAATTCGAGTAAAATGGTGCCTCTATGTATACATTTTCTCCGCAATCACCTAGCATATCTTTTAATAATTTTTTACGCTTCTCGCTTTCTGATGGTTTCGTTTGATTGTATTCACAAAGCATATCTTGATACTCTATTTGCTCTTTAAAAATTTCTTCATCTCCCGGAAGATATAATTCTCCTGTATGTAATTTTTCTTTTATTGTACCCATAGCATTTCCTCGCACATATTTATTATCGTTTTATTTATAGTACATTACTTGTTCTTTTTTTTCAACAAAAGGATTCTTTTTCCGATAAAACGAGTGCTAGTTGTAAATAAAAACAATCCGTTGCATTTGATAATTGTATTCCTACTATTTCTTCACATTTTTTTATCCTGTATTTAATTGTGTTTCTATGAAGAAACATGGTTTCTGCTGTTTTTGTAATGCTTCCTCCTGAAAATAAAAAAATATGTAAAGTCTTACGCAATTCTTCTTGTACTGGATTTTCTGGAAATGCAAGTTCTTTTAGCGTATTTTTACACATTTCCTTTCGTTCTCTTTCCGGAACAACTCTAAATAGTTCTAATATATTTTGTGCTTTGTAACTTAAAAGATATTCTTCCTCACTACATTTTCCATGTTCTAAACAATCTTCTGCCTCTAAATAAGAGTTTTTCATATTTAAAACAGAAGATACGATGCCTCCTTGTGCAATCGTAATCTTTTTTTTGAATCGCTCTTTTATACATTGAAACATCTTTGCATATGTTTCTTTTAACGACCCTTTTTTTCCTTGTATTACAAGAATATATCGCCAATTTGATTCTTGTGGAAAAATCAAACAATCTTTATCTAACCATTTTTTCATCCATTCATAAAGAAGAATATAACTTTCTTCATTTTGAGAAAAAGAATTTGAGTTAAATTTCTTTTTCTTATTTTCTAATGTAATGAAAACAATTTGATATTCCTTAGCAAGCTTTAAACCGTAGCTTTCTCCTAAAGACAAAATTTGTTTTTCTGTCCATATTTTTTCACTTAACTGTTCAAGGAGTATAGAAAAAAACTCTTCTAATGTTTTCATCTGATTATACTGTATATATAAGTTTTTATAGAAATATAACCCTAATGCCATAAGCACTTGTTCCATCGTCATTATAAGCTCTGTTTTCTCTTGCGGATTAAAATCTTGCACAATTAAAAAATTTGTTGTTCTTCCGATTCCTTTAATGGAATATACACAATAAGATTTATTCTCATATTGATCATAATAATAATTATTATCTAGTCTTCCTTCCATCATTAACTTTGTTACAAGCTGAATACACTTTTCTCTTTCCGATTTTTCGAAAGTATATCCATACGCTTGTATCTCACCAAACATATCCACAATCATAATCTGCTTTTGCAAGATTACTGTCAGGTTATTTGCAATATTCTTCAAGGAACTTCCTTGTACGACAAGATTCGATATCTTCCTTTGTGTATTTAATGCATTTAGATAATTATTATTTTGATTATTCCATATTCGAGACAATATTTCATGATATACTTCCCCTAATGTTATATCGATTGGAATTTGAAAAAGAGGTAACCTTAAGCGATTCGCCATATCTATAACACACATGTCTAGTTCATTTATAAAACGTCCTAATTTAATTGCAACACCTGCACAATCATGCTCATTTAATGTCTCAAGAAATTCACACATCTCTTGTTGATTGTCTTGAAATGCCATACCCGTCATAAGCAAAAATGTATGTTGTGGAATATACTTTTCCACATCTGGTGTCTCAGTAGATTCCACTGTCATTACAATTCTAGATAAATCTGCGTTATGATTTAGATTTTTCAAATAACTTAATTTTTCTTCTTTTAATAACTCTTCTAATACCATGCATACCCCTTTAGAATCAAATTTAACATATGTATTCTTTTCTGTAATTAATCAGCAAATCTATTTTTATGATCATATCGATCAAAATGAATCGCATCACCTCTTAAGTATTCCACAAGTTCATCTACAACATCAATCCCTCCTGTTGCATACATCTTTTCTCTTCTTAAATCAGCTCTCTCTCCTGGATAATACACTTTTCCATACCCTTCTGCGGCAGGCATTTCTCCAAGTTCATCACATACTTGAGACATACTTTTCTTAAATGCATCTAATCCTACAAAACGTTCCGGATCAATTACAATGTGCATTTGCCCTAAGCATCTGCCTTCTGATAAATCATGATACATCGAACTTACATGTTTTCCAAATGGCACACCTAATAATACTCCTGAAAAAATATCGACCATCATCATTAATCCATATCCTTTTGCACCTGCAATTGGTACGAGTGCATTTACTAAATATGGATCTGTAACTGGCATTCCTTTTTCATCTACTGCCCAATCATCTGGAATAGATTCTCCTTTGGAGCGAACATCTAAAATTTTTCCCCATGCTTGCACTGTTGTTGCCATGTCAAAAACAACGGTTCGATCATCTGCAGTAGGCGCTGCAAAAGAAATAGGATTTGTTCCATAGTATGGTTCGGTTCCACCATATGGTACTGCCATAGGATCTGACTGACAAAATGTGATAGACACTAGGTTTTCTTTAGCTGCCATTTCAGTATAATATCCAATAGAGCCACTATGCGATAAATTACTCATACCCACAATCGCAACACCATTCTTTTTGGCCATTTCCATTGCTTTTTTCATACCTTCTGTAGCAACAACATACCCAATTCCATTGTCTCCATCAAAGATTCCAGAACATGGTCCTGTTTCTTTCCATGTAAAGTTTGGGTTTACTGTAATCCCACCCTTTGCAATTCTTTCACTATAATACTCTACTCTAACGGCACCATGTGAAGCATACCCTCTTTCATGAGACCATGTAAGAATTTCCGCAGTTTGTTCCGCGTGCTCTTCACTTAGCCCTGCTCTCATCATTTTATTTTTCATTAAATCCTTTAATTCTTGTCGTTGTAATTTCATCTTGTATCCCCCTTTATTTTCTATAATTTTACATCTCTGTTACAGTCTTTTGAATAAATATAAGCAAACATTTCCCCACGCCCTATGCCATATGCTGCTTGTGGGCAGTACGATGACATAAATAAATAATCTCCTTTTTTTACCGGTACCCAATCCGTATCAAGTACATACATTCCTTCCCCCGAATAAATGTAAGCACCATGCTCTTGTATATGTGTTTCTATATAACCATGACATGCCCCTTGTTTAAATGCTAAAATATGAAAATTCATGTCAAATCCTAAGTCTTGTGCAGATGGTAGAAAATCTTTTACAAGAACGTCTTCCATCCCCTCATAAGGCGTCCAATCTATCTTGTTGATATTATCAATAATTGTATGCGCTTCATATCCTTCTATTCTGTCATACATTCTTTTGTATAGAAATCCTTTTGCCTTTTTTTCTCCGATGTTTTCAAAATATAATTTTGTTCCTTCTGGACAGAAAATATATCCTCCATCTGTTACAACTTCTTCTTTTTCTTCATTCCATACTTTTACCGTTCCTTCAAAAATATAGAAAAAGATTTCTTCTCCATTCATTCCAAATCCTTGCTTGTTTCCACCACTAGGTTCTATTGTCACTAAGTAATCCACAAATGATGCACCTAATTTTGGAGATGCCATAATCGTAATTTCGCACTTTTCAAATCCTGGAATCGTATTTTTTACAAGGCCACCTGGTTCAAGTACTGCATAATTATCTTTTTTTATGATAGAACGCGTGTTTAAAATATCTTTTCTGTATCCTGTAATTCCATTTAAATAACTCATTTTTGTTCACCATTCCCCTTTCTATCTAGTAGGCTAACTTATATAATGTTTGTTTTAATACTTCTATTCCTTGTTGTAAATCTGATAATTTTGTTTCTTCTGCCGGATTATGACTTATTCCTTTTATACTTGGCACAAAGATCATACCTGTTGGTATGTATTTTGCAATAATTTGTGAATCATGACCCGCTCCACTATGCATCACTCTATACTTTTGATTTAATTCTTTACATGATTCTTTAATCGTTTCAATCATATCTTCCGCCATTGGAACTGGTTCTTCATTCATCCAACATTCTATATCGATTTCCACTTCCTGTTCTTTTGCCACTTTCTTCATTAATTCTTCTATTTCTTCTGTAAAAGATTTTAATATTTCTTTATCTGTATGACGACAGTCCATTGTAAATAGCGCTTCTCCTGGAATCACATTTACTGTATTTGGTTTTACATTGATTTTTCCAAATGTAAGTACAAGTGGATCTCCTAGTGCTTTTGCTTTAGCAATAGCTTCACAAACAATCTGTGCATAAACTTGTATTACATCGCGTCTATATTTCATCAGCGTTGTTCCGGCATGATTTGCTTCACCTATTAAGTGTATATTATATCTTTTTTGTCCTACAATCCCATGAATAACTCCTACTGATTCCCCTTCCATTTCCAATGTATTTCCTTGTTCTATATGCAATTCCACAAATTGTTTTACATCATCCATAAGAGATTCTTTTGTTTTTTGAAAAGAAAATCCACACTGGTTCATTGCATCTACAAAGCGAATCCCTTCTATATCTTCTAAGACTTCTACTTCTTCCTCTTTTTGAATATGAAAAAGATTTTTACTTCCCCAAAATACAGTAGGAAATCTGCTTCCTTCTTCTTCCGCTATCGAAAAAACAGCAAGATTTTTCTTTGGTTTTCCATACATTTCTAATAACTCAGAAATTGCAAGATAGCCACCGATAATTCCAAGTTGCCCATCAAGTCTTCCACCATTTACTACCGTATCCACATGAGAACCTGTAGCAATGGTATCTTTTGTTCCATTCATCCCTACTAATGTTCCTTTTAAATTTCCAACTTCATCAAATTCTGCTTTCATTCCCAGTTGTTCAAACTTTTCTTTAAGTGCTACTTGTATGTCTAGCCATTCTTTTGTATAAAGTAGCCTTGTCATTCCTCCTGTATCATTCGCGCCAAAAGATGAAGCCCATTCCAGTGTTTCTTTAATTTTGTCACAAGTAATAAGCATAGTTTCCTCCTTGTCATTTGTATATTATGTATAATTGTCCGTTTGTTTTCTTATATTATACGTTTATTTTCAACAATATGCATTGTCCACTTTGCATAATAATGATTCATTTTATTGTGCACCACAAACATATAAAAAACAATGCTTATTATCAATTTTTTTACTATAAAATATTTGTAGAAAAACAAATACCCACCATCCTATATTTTAAGGATAGTGGGTGTTTGTCTTTTACTAGCAAAGATTTTGCTTCTATTATTTTGTAAAATAATCATATATATCACTTCGGACACTATGTTCTAAATGCATTTTAAACATGCCTTTGTTGCATTTTCTTTTTCTTTTACATGCGCTTCTAATTCGTACATTTTATTTTTTTCTTCTAATTCATTAACTCTATTCTGCAACTTATTAGACTTATTTGCTTGAACAAGTGATATGATAGAAAAAACAATAGCAATCATTGGCAATCCATAATTCACAAAATCTTTTATCACTTCCTTCACAATTACCCACATATCACACCTCTACTTGAAAATTTTTTTCAATTCTTTTTCCAGTTTATTAAGTGCCTCTTTTTTCAAATCCTCTATATTTGCATTGATTAAATATTCATTTTCTTCGACCAATTGAATTTTGGTTAAAACTTTTCCACAATCCGAACATTTTATTTCTGTATCATCTAGTGCATTTTCCATATCCTCAATAGTCTCATAAATAGTTGAAAACTGATCATTTCCACAGGTATTACATAGTAAACTGATTTTTTTATTTATATCTTTCATCGCTTCTCCTTATTTAAATAGTATAGCGGAGTCTCCCCCGCTATATTTTTAATGTTTTGCCGCTTTATGGTTTGCTAATGTTTTTCCAACTTTTCCACCGCTATGAACTGCCATATACTATTCCTCCTTTGCAATTTCTCCTTGCAAAAGATTCTTCTCTTTGTTATATTTATTTTGCGTATAAATGTCAAAGAGTAATCTTTTGACTAGGGAACCAGACTAATTTTGTCTGGTTTTCTTTATGTTAAAAGTTTCCTTATAACATCATTTTACTTGTATTCTTTCAAATATTGTGCAAATGTACTTGTAGGTAATCGTCTATTCCTTGCAAGCATATTTCTCCAGATATCATCACCTTCATCTACTGTTATAATCTTTTTTTCCAAAGCTTCCTTAAGTATTTTACCTGTATCTATATGTTTTAAATTATATCTTTCAATATAAATAGCAATATCTTTCCAGTTATTACTTGCTAATATTCCATTATATGTTTTAGCTAATGCTATTCCTGCTGCTTCACCCTTACCAATTGCTTTATCATTTTTTGTTCCTTTAACCAATTTACAATATAACTCATACTCATCTGTATCGCTTTCTATCTGCTTTAATCTTGCCACATTACTATTTATCAATATATCCGCTCTATTTTTTATATGTGGTATCCTCGGATTAGAAAGTTCGCTATATACGGGAGATGGTATTATAATGTCTCCACCATATAATTTTTCTAATATATTTGTATTATTAATCCATAAAAAAGCTGACAGACAATCCGTATCAAAAAACAAATCTTCATTCATATATGTCCATCCCTACTTCATTTAATCCATACACTATATCAGCTCTAAACGCATCTAATAATAATTCTTCTCTTTTTCCACTAGATACCATTTCTTTTTCTGATATTTCTTCAACCATTCTAATATACTCTCCAGTAGCAAAATATTGCTTATTTTCTGGCGATTTTTCATACAAATTCGCACTATACCCCAATCTTATTGCTTCTTTCGTTACGCCTATGGTTAAATATTTTTCGAATTCCTCTTTGCTTATATACTGCTCATTATACAACCTTAGTAACATTGCATTATGGCTAATTTGGAAAAACTGTTCTGCACTTATTATTTCTTCAATTGTCCACACACTTATTTTTTCTTTATACTGCTTTAACGCATCATATGGCATTAACAGATAGGATGCAAACATATCCGCCTCTTTTTCAGAGTCACTTTTATCACCATTCATTTTCATTTCGCATATAATATTTTTCAATTCATTCTCAAATAATATATGATATAGCTCATGCGCAAGCGTAAATCTCTGCCTTCCCAATGATGTGCCTGAATTAATACAAATCAAAATATTTTGATTGACCCTAGTACACATTCCACTTATACGCGATGATAGCGGATAATAAATAATTGTTATTTTTTTTTCTTTCCATGCATTCACACTTGCGAATATATCTAACGGCGAATATGCATCTTCTCCAAACACTTTTCTTAGTTTTAAGGCATCTGAATTTATATCAATATCTCTTCTCAATCTAATCCCCCTCTCCCATGCTATCCATAAATCTAATATTAGCTGCTATCTTATTCATCATTGCAATACTTTCCAAATCTTCTGCATCTATAGTATTTGCTCTAAATGCGAAATTAAGAGGTATAAAAACATCACTTTCCCCAAAAAGATATTCTTCTGTACATCCAAATAAATTACAAATCTTTTCTATTAATTCGATATTGAGATTTCTTGTTCCATTTTCTAATTTTGCAATTAAACTTTGATCAACCTTCAAATAATCTGCCATCTGTTCTTGAGTTATCTTACTGTTTTTTCTTAGTGTTTTTAATATTTGATTTACATTCTTTCTATCGTTCATATTAAACCCTCCTATTTGATTTCATATTTGCTTATATTTATTATAATATGCTATTGTCATATTTTCAACACTTATTTTTATTAATTTTATGACAATTTTGTTTTTACCTCTACTTCTCTCTTCCCAACAACTACCTCATCAACCAATATTTCCACCAATTCCCTCTCCAACTTCTCAATTTTCACAAACCCACCCATTATCTCCAATGTAGTTATATCCTTAATAACCAATGCATCCTCCTTGACAAGGCGATCCTCCAACAATTGGATCTTTTCCTTCAACTCAACAACCTTACCATCTACAACGCCCTTAGCCGCAACATAATCCTCCCGACTTATCTCAACTTCCCTATACGCCTCATACTTCTGCATCAACAGCAACTCCTGCTCTT
>JBOFWM010000054.1:0-13242 GCA_051653625.1 Lachnospiraceae bacterium | reverse complement strand
GAATCGTAGAAAGTCTATGCGCAACAATAAAACTTGTTTTATCTTTCATGATTTTAGAAAATGCTTGTTGAATTTTTTCTTCCGTTCTCGTATCAATAGAAGAAGTAGCTTCATCTAAAATCAACATACTTGGATTTGCCAAAATAATTCTTGCGATACAAAGAAGCTGTTTTTGTCCTGTAGATAATACACCACCATCACTTTTTATAACAGTATCATATCCATTAGGAAGCTGTTCTATAAATCCATCCACATATGCCTCTTTTGCTGCTGCAATCATTTCTTCCTCTGTTGCTTGTTCATTTCCATATTTTAAATTTTCTCGAATACTTCCCTCTTTTAGCCATGTATCTTGTAATACCATTCCATAAGATTTACGAAGTGACTCTAAAGACATATCATAAATAGAAGTATTTTCTATTAAAATATCTCCCTTTGTCACATTATAAAATCGCATCAACAAATTAATAATTGTTGTTTTTCCACATCCAGTTGGTCCAACAATCGCAATCTTTTTCCCACGATTTACATGGAGCGAAAAGTCTTCAATTAATCGTTGGTTTTTTTCATAAGAAAAGCTAATCTTATCTATACATACCTCGCCAATTGCAGCATTTTCTCTTATATCATATCCATCTACATCATCAATGGACGTTTCATCTAATAGTTCAAAGACTCTTCTTGCACAAGCAAGTGCATTCTGTAATTCTGCAACAACTCCTGAAATTTCATTAAACGGTTTTGTATACTGCTTAGAATAACTTAGAAAAGAAGATAATCCACCAATGGTTAAATTTCCTTGTAATACGAACAATGCTCCAACTAAAGCAACAATCGCATAAACAATTCCATTCACAAATCTTGTTGCTGGATTAGTGATAGAAGCATAAAATAAAGCATCTATACTTATTTTTGCTAATCTCTCATTCTTTTCATATAGCTTTTCAATTACTTGTTTTTCATATCCAAATGCTTTTACAACTTTTTCATTCCCTATTATTTCTTCAATATAAGAAGTTTGCTCTCCTCGCACCGTTGATTGTTTCATAAATAGTTGATATGTTTTTTTTGCAATATAACTAGCCGTAAATAAGGAGATAGGCGTTAAAACAAAAACAACAATTGTTAATTTAAAATTTATAAAAATCATAAATAATAAGGTACCAATGATTGTAAGTACTCCTGTAAATAATTGTGTAAATCCTAAAAGAAGCCCTTCCATTAATTGTTCCACATCTGCTACCATACGACTAACAATATCCCCAGTTGTTTTCGAATCAATATACTTCAGAGGAAGTGTTTGAATCTTAGCAAACGCTTCTTTCCGAATATCATAAACAATCCCATATGCCATTTTATTATTTAATTGATTCATAATCCACTGAAAGACGGAAGTTGCAACCGCTAATAATACAATCTGAATAAGAAGTTGTGTTATTAATTCAAATACAACTTCATTCGGTCCAATCATGTAATCTATAGCTCTACCAACTAAGATTGGAATATAGAGCGAAAAGGTTACCACACATATTGCACATAGTAGTGTTGCAACTACATAACCTTTATATTTTGATATATAAAATAACATCCTATTTTTCATATCAATTCTCCTGTGATCTAAATATTTCCTTATAAACAGCACACTTATTTAATAATTGTTCATGATTTCCACTCCCTACAATCTTCCCTTCATCAAGGACTAAAATAAGATCTGCATGTTGAATGGATGATGTACGTTGTGAAACTTGAAAAATAGTAGGTCTATATTCTAATTTCTTTAATTCTTCTCTTAATGCTAAATCCGTTTTATAATCTAATGCTGAAGAACTATCATCTAAAATTAAAATTTGTGGTTTTCTAATTAATGCTCTAGCAATTGTCATCCGTTGTCTCTGTCCACCTGATAAGTTTTTACCATTTTGGCTAATTTGCAGTTCCATTCCATCTACTCTTTTTTCTAAGACTTCAAGACCTCTCGCAACAGTAATTGCTTCAACTACTTCTTCCTTAGTAGCATCTTGCTTTCCCCATTTTATATTTTCTTCTAAACTTCCTGTAAATAATACGGCTTTTTGCGGTACAATCCCAATTTGATCACGAATTGATTTTGTTCTATATTCTTTAATCACTTTTCCATTTATTAAAATAGTACCACTTGTTGCATCATAAAATCTAGGAATCAAATTGATTAAGGTCGTTTTTCCAGACCCCGTTCCACCTATAATTCCTACCGTTTGTCCTCTTTTCACTTTAAAATTAAGATCTTTTAATACTTCTTTCGAAGCAGTGGAATATCGAAAAGAAACATGCTTAAATTCTATAAAATCCTCTTCTTCACTTTTTTGAAACTCTTCAGTACCTTCCGTCATACTTTTTTTCAACATAAAAATATCTTGAATTCTATTTCCACATGCGATCGCTTTTGTTAAATTTATAATCATATTTGCAAGTTTCACTAATTCTTCTAGTATTTGTGCCATGTAATTATATAAAGCAATTACAAGCCCTTGACTTAGTATTCCTTGATCAATTTTAATTGCTCCTGTCCAAAGCAATAGAACAATTCCTATATTTATTACAACATAAGTAAGTGGATTTAATAATGCCGAAATCTTCCCAACAAAAAGTTGACTTTTTTGTAATTGTTGATTTTTCCCTTCAAATTGTTCCATTTCATGCTGTTCTTTGCAAAATCCTCTTATAACACGAATTCCTTGTATATTCTCGCGAATGGCTTGTAAAATAACATCCAGTTTTTTTTGTACCGTTTGATACAATGGAATACTTATTACCATTATCAAAAAAATAAGCAATGCAAGAACAAGCACAATGCATCCTAAAATAATTGCTGCAGTACGATTAATAGAAAGTGCCATTAAAAAAGCCCCTATTACAATAAATGGGGACCGTAACAATAATCGTAATGTTAAATTAACTCCAGCTTGTACTTGATTTACATCACTTGTAATCCTCGTAATTAAAGTACCTGTCCCAATTTCATCTATTGTTTCATAGGAAAATTCTTGCACTTTAGAAAAAAGTTCATTTCTTAATTTTGTCGCAAATAACACACTTGATTTTGCAGCAAAGTATTGCGCAGTAATCGAAAAAAACAATCCTACTATCCCTAAGAAAATAAGTACTGCGACCATTTGATAGATATACGTAATATTTCGCTCGAAAACACCTTTATCTATAATAGCCGCAATAACTAGTGGTACAAATAGTTCGATTGTAGCTTCTAATAATTTAAAGAAAGGACTTAATATACATTCCTTTTTGTACTCCTTCATGTAATGCAAAATTTTAATCATAGTTATCTAATCCTTTACACGCTTAATTGCAATTCTATCTCTGCCTTTGCTTCTTCCTTAAATTCCTCTACTTTCACTGGATTCAAAGAAGGTAACTCCTCTAAACTCTTTACTCCAAAGCTACGTAAAAACTCCTCTGTTGTTCCAAAAAGCAAAGGACGACCTGGCGCATCAAGACGACCTAATTCTTTTACAAGTCCGAATTCTACAAGTCGATTCACTGCATGATCACAATTTACACCTCTAATTTTTTCCACATCTAATTTTGTAACAGGTTGTTTATATGCAACAATAGATAATGTTTCAAGTAATGTTTCTGACAAGACATATTTTCTTTTTACTTTTGCAATTTTAATTAAGTAATCGTACATATTCGCTTTCGTACACATTTGATAAGAATTATTAATTCTAGAAATAAATACCCCTCTATGGTCTGCTTCCATTTCTTCTATTAAACTTTCTATTATTTTTTTTGTTGTCTTTTGATCTTCTTCAATTACTTCAGCAATTTTATCTAATTCAACTGCTTCTCCCATTGTAAATAAGATTGCTTCAATTATTGCCATTTTTTCTCTTTCACTCATGTAACACCATTCCTCTTGATTGATCAATCATACGTTCTTTACATTGCTTCATTTGAAACAATATAGATATCATCAAAAATATTGTCTTGAATAATTTGAATTTGTCCAACTTTCATCATCTCTAAGATTGTTAGAAAAGTAACAACAATCTCCATTTTATTATATTGCTTTTCTAGTAATTCTTTAAAGCTAAACTCCTTATGCGTTTTTATATAATTCGTTAAAAACGCATGTTTTTCTTCTAAATTTATTTCATCTTTTTCAATTGTGCCAAACTGACTTCGTATGGGATCAATTTTATCTACTTGTCTTTTTAATGTTGCCTTAAATATTTCATGTAGTTTATGCAACGTAATATCCGCTAATAATTCTTCATAATCAACGGGTTGTTTATATTCTGCAACTTCAGCTGGAAGTGTTTGTTCTTTGTAATAGAACTTTTGAGCATCTAATTGTCGATCTTTCAATTCAAAGGACATATATTTATACATCTTATATTCTAGTAATTTTTGTACTAATTCTGCTCTTGGGTCTTCCTCTTCTCCCTCTTCATTCACTTCTTTTGGAAGAAGCATTTTACATTTAATATCTAGTAAAGTTGCTGCCATAAGTAAAAATTCACTCATGACATTCATATCTGTACGTTCCATTTGCTTGATATATAATAAGTATTGTTCTGTTATCAAAACAATGGGAATATCATAAATATCAATTTTATTTTTTTCTATTAAATGCAATAATAAATCTAATGGTCCTTCAAAAACCTCTAACTTAACAGATAATGACATATTTATTCACCTTTACTATTCATTTTTTTTGGCTTTAGATGTACACATACCAACTCCCCTGGATTAAAAATTCGGACAGGAAGTGTGTGAGTACCTAGCCCTCTACTAAGTATAAGCGTTGTATTTTCTTGTTCAAATATTCCACCATCGTATTTTGGAAAAAATGTACATGATGGTGAAATGACACCACCTAAAAAAGGAAGTCTCATAATGCCACCATGAATATGTCCCGATAGTACCAAATCCGCATTCCATTTTGTATAGTTATCCATATAGTCTGGATTATGTGCAATTAAAATTTGAAATTTTTCTCTACTTGCTTCACCAATTTGATTTCTAATATAATCTGGTGCCATTACTTGTTGTTTAAATCGCTTATAATACATACGATCCATTTCAAATCCACTTATTCTAATATTAGATGTCACCAAATCAGTATACGTATTTTTCAAAGGAAAAACATGGCACGCTTTTAATTTTTCAACATATTCATTCCCCATATTTCCATATGTTTCTGGATAAAAAAACAAACGCTGCTCATGATTTCCATTTCCATAAAAAATTGGATATTCTTCACTTAGTGTTTGCAATAAATACACAGCGTTTTCAAAAGAAACATTTGGTTTTGCTGTAATCATATCACCAGCAATCAAAATACCATCCGGTTTTAAACTTTTTATTTTTTCAATTAATTTATGATTCTTCTTACCAAAAGAAGTATTATGCAAATCTGATAATACAACAAAGGAATATGGACTTTTTATCTTATCACTTTCTATCTGATATGTTCTTACAACAAAACGTCTCCCATCAATTATTGCAACTATAGACAATACAACAAAAAGAAAAAGACATATCAATAAACATAGTTCCATTATACTCATATTTTCTCCATCATTCTTTTTTAAAATACAAAAGCAGCGCCAATTTTTTTCAAATAATCAAAATAAGTTGCTTTTTCAACGCTTTCTAAGGATACAATATCAACTGTTCCAATTTTATTACCATTTAAATAATAAGCAATTTCACCTACCGTATCCCCTACTTCAATAGGTGCTATAATTTGTTCTGATATTTTCATTTCTTTTGTAATAAGATCTACATTATTTCCACTTGTATCTAGATAGGAAAAAGAGGTTTCATACGCTACACTTAATGTATCTTTTACACCTTTTTTTATCGTAATATCTGCCAATGGATTTCTATTTTTGTCTTCATACAAACTACAATTATTAAATCCATATTCTAATAAGGTAATTGCTTCTGAAAATCGCACTTTATAATCTGGTGCCGCCATAACTACTGCAATCAAATCCATATTATTTTTTCTTGCAGTCGCTGCCAAACAATATTTTGCCTTTTGTGTAGAACCAGTTTTTAAACCTGTTGCATATTCATATTGTTTGAGCAATTTATTTGTACTAGAGAGTGTAAATACACTACTTCCAGATTTTGTCACATGTGTAATATCCTCCATCCAAATGCCTGTATAATTATAAATTTGAGGATAATTTAAAACTAATTCTCTTGAAATAATTGCAACGTCTTTTGCACTTGTATAATGGTTATCACTATTTGTTAATCCGCAACAATCTTCAAAATTTGTATCTTGTAATCCTAACTTTGTAGCCTTTTGGTTCATAAGTTCTACAAAAGCACTTTCACTTCCTGCTATATATTCAGCCATTGCAACACTTGCATCATTCCCGCTAGCAACTGCAATACACTTAATTAAGGTATCAACGGTTTGCATTTCTCCTTCTTCTAAAAAGACTTGAGAACCACCCATTGATTTTGCATATGCGCTTGTAACCACTTGGTCGTCTAATGAAATTTTACCCTCTTCTATTGATTCAAAAATCAAAAGAAGCGTCATTATTTTTGTAATACTTGCAGGGCTTAATCTTTGTGTAGAATTTTGCTCAAAAACGATTTCTCCTGTTGTGACTTCCATAACGATGGAAGATTCGGAATTTACTTCCATTCCATATGTAGTAATTGAGTTTTGAAATAAGACTCCTATTAATAAGAAAAAGGTTATTATAAATCGCATATTTGCTTCTTACCATTCTATAATTTCTTACTCTAAGTCTATGTTTTTTACACAAAAATATACTTTGTCCCTTATTTTTTTTAATTTTTACACGCAAATGGTCCTTGACAACTGCCAAGGACCATAATTTTTAGTTATATTTACGTTTTCTTGCTGCTTCAGATTTTTTCTTACGTCTTACGCTTGGCTTTTCATAATGTTCTCTTTTACGAATCTCTTGTTGAATTCCAGCCTTAGCACAACTTCTTTTAAAACGACGTAGCGCGCTATCTAAAGTCTCGTTTTCTTTTACGATTACGTTTGACATTCTACACCCTGACCTCCCTTCAGTCCCTTCCTAGTAACATGACTGATTTGGGTTTTTTTAAGCACTTTCACATGCACAACTAATATTATAACAAAGTTTCATGATTCGTCAACTCTTTTTTTATATTTTTACCATTTATTTTTATAACTATTTTAGTTGATCGTTAAGTACCTCTTGTACTTTATCAATTGCTTCTTTGATATTTTCTGGATTTTTTCCACCGGCTTGTGCCATATTTGGGCGTCCACCGCCGCCTCCACCAACGATAGAAGCAATTCCTTTTATCAAATTTCCAGCATGAGCACCCTTTTCTTGCGCTACATTTGTCGCCATTGCAATAAGGTTTACTTTACCATCAAAATCAGATGCAAGAACAACTACACCTTCACCTAATTTTTCTTTTAATTGATCCCCTAACTCTCTAAGCCCATTCATATCAACACCTGATACACTTGTTGCAAGTAATTTAACATCCTTAATTACTTGTACTTGATCTAATACATCTCCTAATGCTTCTTTTGCCATTTTACTTTTTAGTGATTCATTTTCACTTTGTGTTGTTTTTAACTCACTTAAAAGTTGCTCGATTCTAGGAATCATATTTGCTTGTGTTGTTTTTAATGTTTTTGTAACCTCTTCTACTAAAGATTCTAATTCATTATAATAAGCAAATACCGCATTTCCTGTTAAGGCTTCAATACGACGAACCCCTGCTGCTACCCCATTTTCTGAAATAATCTTAAATGCTCCTATATTGCTAGTGTTTGAAACATGAGTACCACCACATAATTCAACAGAAAAATCACCCATTGTAACAACACGAACCGTTTCCCCGTATTTTTCACCAAACAATGCCATAGCTCCTGCATTTTTTGCTTCTTCAATACTCATCTCTTTCGTAACAACTTCTGCACTTTTTTCAATTTGTTGTGCAACTAATGCTTCTACCTGTTTAATTTCTTCTTTTGTTAATGCTTCAAAATGGCTAAAGTCAAAACGAAGTCTATCTCCATCTACCATAGAACCAGCTTGTTCTACATGATTTCCAAGTACTGTTCTAAGTGCTTTTTGAACAAGATGTGTTGCACTATGATTTTTACAAATTGAAGTACGTAGTTTTTCATCGACTTTACAAGTCACTTTATCTGAAACAGATAACACTCCTTTTGTAACTTCTCCAATATGTCCAATTTTACCACCAAGAAGTTTTACTGTTTCTGTTACAACAAATTCACTTGTTTCTGTATAAATTACACCCTTATCTCCTAATTGACCACCCATTGTGGCATAAAAAGGTGTTTCATCTACAAAAATAGTTCCTACTTCTCCTGCTTCTAAAGATTCTACTAATTCATCTTCTGTTGCAAGAACAAGAATCGTTGCATCATGTTGCAATTTATCATATCCAACAAAAGTAGATGTGATAGTTGGATCAATAGATTCATAAATAGTCGTATCTGCACCCATATAATTAGTTGTTTTTCTTGCACTACGTGCCTTATTTTTTTGCTCTTCCATGGCTTTTTCAAATCCAACCATATCAAGTGTAAACTTATTTTCTTCTAAAATTTCTTCTGTCAAATCAATAGGGAACCCGTACGTATCGTATAATTTAAACGCATCTTCTCCTGCTAAGACTGTTTTATTTTCTACTTTCATTTTCTCTTGCATTTCACCTAAAATTGCAAGTCCCTGATCGATGGTTTTATCGAATTTACTTTCTTCTTGAGAAAGAACTTTTAAAATAAAGTCACGTTTTGTCTCTAATTCTTCGTATCCATCTTTCGATTCTTCGATCACAGTTTCACTTAATGTTGCTAAAAATGCCCCTGTTATTCCTAACAATCTACCATGTCTTGCCGCACGACGAATCAAACGTCTAAGAACATATCCACGTCCCTCATTTGTAGGCATTACACCATCTGAGATAAGAAATGTTGCTGAACGAATATGATCTGTAATAAGACGAATGGAAATATCTTTTATCTCATTACTTTTATATACAACATTTGATAATTCACAAATTTTATCACGAATTGCTTTCATTGTATCAATATCAAAAACAGAATCTACATCTTGAACTACAACAGCTAAACGTTCAAGTCCCATTCCTGTATCAATATTTTTACTTGCCAATTCTTCATAATTCCCGTTGCCATCTCCATCATATTGTGTAAATACATTATTCCATACTTCGATAAAGCGATCACACTCACACCCTACTTTACAATCTGGGCTACCACAACCATATTGAACGCCTCTATCATAATATATTTCCGAACATGGTCCACAAGGCCCAGCACCATGCTCCCAGAAGTTGTCGCATTTTCCATTTTCATCTCTATAAAATCTAGTAATTTTTTCTGCTGGAATTCCAATTTTTTTATTCCAAATTTCAAATGCTTCATCATCTTCAAAATAGATGGAAGGATATAGTCTTTCTTCATCCATCCCAATTACTTTTGTTAAGAATTCCCAACTCCATTCAATTGCTTCTTCTTTAAAATAGTCTCCAAATGAAAAATTTCCCAACATTTCAAAGAATGTTAAATGACGTGCTGTTTTTCCAACATTTTCAATATCGCCTGTACGTACACACTTTTGGCAAGTTGTCATACGATTTCTTGGTGGTATTTCTTGTCCAGTAAAATATGGTTTCAAAGGTGCCATCCCAGCATTTACTAATAATAAACTTTTATCATTATGTGGTACTAATGAATAGCTATTTTTTACTAAATGATCTTTTGACTCAAAAAAGTCAAGATACATTTTTCTTAATTCATTTACTCCATATGCCTTCATCTATTTTCCTCCATGATTAATGTGATTTTTTATTGATAATATATAGTGGAATTGAAACACAAATAATTCCACCAACAAGGTTTCCAAGTGTTACTGGAATTAAATTATTAAGTAAAAATCCACCAACATTTAAATGTGCTAATTTTTCTGCTGTCAAACCATAATTCTCCATTGCAAGCTCAACATAGCTACTATTTAAAGAGGCCCAGATGCCTGCTGGTATATAAAACATGTTTGCAATACAATGCTCATATCCTCCAATAATAAATGCAAAAATTGGAAAGAATGTACTAAAAATTTTACCAATTGATCCTTTTGCTGCTGACGCCATAAGCATTGCTGCACAAACTAGAATATTACACAATATTCCAGATGTAAAAGCTGTCGCAAAGTCTAAATTTACTTTGTTGTATGCTAACTTAATTGTATATGCACCAAGCAATCCATGTGAATAATCTAATTGTCCACTAAAACTTACTAATGTTGCAATAATTACTGCTCCTATAAAATTACTAAAGTAAATTAAAATTAATGCTTTTATCATTTTTCTTGCTTGAAATCTTTTGTCCATATATCCCATAAACATCATGGTATCTCCGGTAAATAATTCTGCTCCTAAGAAGATAATCATAAGAAGACCTACCGGGAAAATGGCACCCGCAACTGTCTTTGCTATTCCAATGTCACTAATTCCATGTGTTGCTGCATTACTACTAGCAGCACCAAGTGCAACAAATGCACCTGCAATAATTCCCATTAAAACAATTTTTTTAAAACTATATTTGGTTTTTTTAACCCCTAATTCAATATAGCCGTCAACAATTTCTTCATAACTTTTCATAATCTTCTCCCACCTGTAAATATTTCAATACTTATCTAAAAATAAGCTGTTAACAACTCTAGTAGTTTACCAAAGGTTCGAATACTTCGTCAATAGATTTATTACATGATTTTTGAAAGATGATATCTCATTTTATTTGCTACTATACCTATAAACAGTCCCGTTAAAACAGCTGCAAAAAGTAACATTGGCATATAATAGAATACCGCGATTGAGTGCAATACAAAATATGCAACAAGCAATTGTCCAATATTATGGAAAATTGCTCCCACTATACTTACAAACATCATACTTGATTGGGTATATTTTTTTAAAAGTATCATTGCTATGATACTACTTGCTGCACCTGCTAAACTATACATCATCATAGATAAGTTTCCCCATAAAAATCCAATTACAATAACACGAATCATAGAAACGAAACCTGCATCCTTTCCTCCATAGGTATATAAAAGAAATACAACTACAAGATTCGCAAGCCCTATTTTCATTCCTGGAATTGTAATAAAAACTGGAATCAATAGTTCAATATAACTTAAAATAAGAGAAAGTGAAACCATTATTCCTAACAATGCTATTTTTTTATTCATGCTTTTCCTTCCAATATTTAATCTGCTTCAATACGTATTACCACTTGATTCGGAAGGCAGATGATTGTTTCATATCCTTCATAAATCTTTCCTTGGTTTACACATATTTGATCTCTACATGTTGACGATTTCATAAAAACAAAACCTTCTTCTATTGCAACTTCATTTGTATCCTCTATTACAATCACCTGTTCCTCTTCTATTTTATATTCGTTATAGAATTTTCCGCCAACCTCTATTATTACTTTTTTATTTGTATACTCTTGTTTTCTTTGTACAATTAAAATACCTACTGCAATAATCAAACAAACTGCGATTAAATAGATTTCTTTTCTTTTCATCAAATATGTATCTCCCTTCCTTTGCATCCTTGACAAAGTTTTTATTGTTCCCTAAACTATACGTACGAAAGGATGACACTTATGAAAAAACTATTTATGTACAGACTAATTGTACTACTTATTTTACTTTTTACAATTATTTTTTTTATTTTCAAGCAAAACGCTAAACCTTCTTTAGAGCCAATTTCCATTACTAGCTTTAAATTAAATACCTTTGTAAGTATACAAATATATGATTCTACAAATCAAGCTCTTTTAGAACATGCAATGGAACTTTGTGATACATATGAACTGCTCTTTTCAAGAACTAATACAGAAAGTGAAGTTTATAAGACAAACAATGAATATACTCCCTTCACTCCCTTTTTGATTTCAAAAGAATTAAATGAGATACTTACAATCTCTCACCACTATTATGATATCTCTAATGGATATTTTTCACCTTATTTAATGCCACTTACTTCGATTTGGAATTTTACAGATTCTAATCCACAACTCCCATTAGATGAAGATATTAAAAATGCAATTGCACATTCTGATTTCAATGATGTTCTATTAAAAGATGGGACCATTCAATTTGCCAAAGCTGGAATGGGAATAGATCTCGGCGGTATTGCAAAAGGATATATTGCGGATAAAATAAAAGAATATTTTATATCCGAAGGTGTAACAAGTGCTATCATTAATTTAGGTGGTAATGTGTTATGTATTGGTGAAAAAGAAAAAGATGTTCCGTTTACCGTTGGTATTAGAAACCCGTTCTCAAACGCCACAAATTCCATTGCAACTATTAATATTTTGGATAAAACAGTGGTATCTTCCGGAATATATGAACGTAGTTTTACATATAATGATACGCTTTATCATCATATTCTTAATCCTCATACTGGTTATCCTGTGGATAATGATATTTTATCGATTACAATTGTTTGCGATTCTTCTACTGATGCCGATGCACTAAGTACGATTTGCTTATTACTTGGTAGTACTGATGCACTTACTCTTTTAGAGTCTCTTGACCATGTAGATGCCTTTTTTATTTTAAAAGATGGTAGTTATCGTTATACAAAAGATTTTGAACAACTTTATAATCTAGAATTTATATAAAAAAGAAGAATGCTTCAAAAAAGCATCCTTCTTTTTTATATATTTATAAGCGATTACATATCGCCTTTTACTTTAAATTGTTTTAACATTTCATTCAAAGTTTTTGCTTGATTTGCTATTTCTTGACTACTTGCTGAACTTACTTCTGACATTGCTGTATTTTCCTCTACAACAGCAGCAATTTGTGATATTGAGTCGGATACTTGTTCAAGAGCATCTGCTTGTTCGCTTGATGCTTGTGAAATATTACCAATATCATTTACAAGATTTTCTGCACCAATTTCTGATTGTTCTAATTTTTCCGCAGTGATATCTACTAATTTTTTTCCTTTTTCAACTGCTTGAAGTGAATTTGCAATTAATTGAGTTGTATTTTGTGCTGCCATAGCACTTTGATTTGCTAAATTTCCTACTTCAGTTGCAACAACGGCAAATCCTTTTCCCATTTCTCCTGCTCTTGCAGCTTCAATAGATGCATTTAATGCAAGTAAATTTGTTTGAGAAGCTAAATCATT
>JBOFWM010000053.1:0-2830 GCA_051653625.1 Lachnospiraceae bacterium | reverse complement strand
TTTGACGCATCATAACAAGCATGCTCATGCATTGACACAGATAATCGATACTATCCTGACTACGAAATGACACGGCTTGCTGCTGTTTTCGCTTATAACAGTTAATTAGTTTAATTTCATCTTCGCTCTGTGTAAATTTCTGAATTTCTATTTGTTCTCCATTTAAAAGTGCTAAAACAGACTCTTTATTTTGATTAAAAGAATAATATAAATATCTTTCAATCAATTCCTTCAACTCCTTTTCAGATGTATCTAAACTCAAGTCAACTATCATCTGCTTTACTAATCTATTTATCTTACAATCAAGCTTTTGTTTATATTTTGGTTTGAGAATGTAACCCTCTTGGATTTTTTCTAAATTTTTTCCTTTTCTTTCTATTGCTTTTTTTATTTCTTCTTCAGCAAAATGCAATTCATAATCTTCTCGAATTCTTTTTTCCAACTCTATATAGTTTAATGGTGCATTGGCACTTTCATAAATTATTGTCTCAATTATTTTCACTAAATTAGTATCAATAGTACTTGCATTATTATCTTGAATAATAAAATTCATTCTAAATAGACTCTGTTCTTCTCTCATTTATTTATCCATTATGTTTTCATTTTTTATTTTATTCATTATAATATCACAAACGCACGCGTGCGTTTCCGTGTGTTTATTTTATCAGCTCATACTTTGCTTTTCTTCCTTTTCCGACCAAAACAAGTTTTTGTTCATCAGCGAGTTTTTTTAAAACACGATATGACTGACTTTCTGTTATTCCTAAAAGTTCACATACATTTTCCCGTGTTACATATCCCTGTTGTTTGGCTAATTTCATCACTAATTCATTGTATTTCAATCTGTCAATTCCTGTTTGTCTCACATATCCGACTGCATTATCTTGCTCTCTATATACCTTGGCACTCAACATATACATCCTATTTTTGCCATTACCAGTAGCCTCAACCAATCCACTTTCTATTAATTTCTCTACATTCGCCTTGACTCTTGCTTCTCCTACATGAATCAATTCTGCTAAATCTTGAATCGTAAGTCTTCTTTGTGTTTGTAATGTCGATAAAATCAGTAGTGAATTTATCGGCAACATTCTTCCCATTCTATTTTCTTCATTTGAAATCATTCTTGCAAATGCCAAGTCTGGTTCTGCTCTTTGAATAAATAATTTCACATATCGATTTGTCGATTCTGAATAATCTGGCAAAGGTCTTCCATAAACAATTGATCCTACAAATATTCTATCAATTCCTCGACCTGTTCTTTCTGCTAATCCAATTCTTTTTAGTGCATCAGCTAAAGTATGATTTCTTCCATGTGGTTCTACTGTAAGTAAATTATTAAGATTAACTCCCTCTATAAATCCTCCCGGACTACTTATCGACAATCCATCATCCTCTATAGCTAACCTTACCATTTGCAATATTGAATAATCTCTATGACAAAATGCATTTACTAGAGCTTCACGAAATGCTTCTTCAGAAAATTCTGGAATAGGAACTCTGAACAAACCATACTCCATCTCTCTTTCTGGATTCCATGCTTTCATAAAGTTTTCTATCAATTCAAATGTTGCTAGTAATGGTTTTGTGATTTGCTCGTTAACACGCACTTTTGTTCCTTCAAGGACTTGAAAACTGGCTTTCGCAGTAGGCATAATTTGTTGTAATTTTTCTACCTTTCCTATCAAAAGCATTCCTGTAATTGTAGGATATAAAACACCATTTTCTTCTTTCACAAGTTGAAGTGCTTTATCAAGTTCTTCATCGCTTAATTCTAATAAAGACTTTTCTCCTTTTCTCAACTTTATGATACTTCGCAACCTTATTCTCTCATTAGGATCAAAATCTTCTACCGTTGCATCTTTCATTACTTGTGCTGAAAAATCAAGCAAACTAAGCTCTGATAATCTGGTATTGATTTCAAACGGATACATAGGTATATTTTCTGGTGTACCATCTATTTTCAACCTTCTTCGTAAGATTTTACCATCTGCTGTTGCTACTATTGTCTTACTCATTGGAATTTCAATAGCTAATACCTCATGGCCTTCTTCACTCACAATCTCTGCTCTAGCAGCTACGGATGGAACCGTTTTGTTTGCAATTAATGCAATTACGCCAATTTCATCTGCATGTTGAGCATGAACACCTGTTATCTTTCCATCATCTTCTACTCCGAGATACAAACTTCCACCTGATGTATTTGTCATTCCTACAATCGCTTCTATTAATTCATTATCGCCTAACTTTTTTAAGTCACTTTTAAATTCTATTGTTAATGCTTCTTTTTCTGGTATCATTCTCATATAAACACCTCCGTAATCACATTATAACACCCGCCGTGTTATTATTCAATACAACAAACGCACGCGTGTGTTTGAAACGCATTATATATTTTAATTTGTAATATTTCAAATAAAAACTTATACTTATTCTACAGACTTTTCCAAGTCGAGTTTTTCGAAAGGAGGACCAACTTAATCCTATAAGGTCAAGCATACTTGAAAGGTGAAATTAAATTGAATATTTCAAAATTAGCAAAGGAATTAGATTGTGATAGAAAAACTGTGAGAAAGTATTTAAAAAGTGATGTTCCTAAAGGCACACGCACTAGTGTCAAATATCTTGATCAATATATAACATGTATGATGGATTATTTAAGCAATCGAAATAGGCATTTTGAGTATATTAATCATTTGTATTATTTTATGAAGCGTGAACATAGCATTACTTGTGCTCGTTCCACATTTAATAGATATATCAGAACTACTCCAGAATTAAACACATTATTTAAAAACAATAATACAAATACTTTTACGGCACGATTTGA
>JBOFWM010000052.1:0-3773 GCA_051653625.1 Lachnospiraceae bacterium | reverse complement strand
GTGAATGGTTTCAAGTGTATTGATCTGCAACTTCCTTACATTAATAATATCATAATAGAAGTACAAAACATCCGAATACTTAATTTCTCCAATTTTCTTCTTCCCAAAAGTATCCCTAACATAATGATCATACATATATGTGTAATTCGTGTATGTAGATCTTCTTAGTTCAGACTTTGTAGAAATATAACGGTCAAATAGATAATTCAAATCTGCATTACCAGCTACATAAACATCTAATCCATCAAGTTGCTTTTTCACCAACTCATCTTCTCGCTTACGTAACTCTCTTAAATCCTTTGAATAAATGTATCTTCTCTTTCCGTTTGGATCAACGTATCCATATACATATTTTCCATCACTTGCTCTTTGGAACTCACCTTTTCTTAAGGCTCGCCCTTTATTATCTTTTCTTGCTGCCATCTCTTCTCCTATATTAATATATCTAATTATTCTACAATCCTAAAACTCTCTAGATATTCCTCAAAAATATCACAATTAACTAATACTAATTTATTTAACTTATAAATAGCACCTGCATCCTTTGCCATCTGTTCAAACTTAGATTGACACATAGAATACATTTCAGCTCCTTCCTTATACCTAACAAATCTTTTCTTATTAACCTTCTGTTGCACAAGCATTCCTCCCTTGTTCTAATGCACTTAATCCTAATTGCAATGCAATCGAATTATTTATTGCTTTCATGATCTCAGATGATTCGTCTAAATGTCCCACCTTACTAATAATCTCACTCATATTTCTAGTAACAATCTGTTCAGCTAATGCATCAGATTCTGATTCAAAATACCCGCTTACATCTCCTGGCTTTACTTTTACATGTACCGGGTTATGCTTGATCTTAGTTGAAAATGGAATTAAATTCACAATCTTACTATGTTTATTGCTTAAATTATTGGATACCACGATACAAGGACGATACCCCGATTGAATGCAACCTCTTTGATGTGGTAATGAAATATAAACAATATCTCCCCTATATATTTTCTTTTCCATAATGATCTCCCTTCTTTATAAAATATCTTGAATATTTGCCTTCCTCTACTGTAATCATCTCGCCACCTGCCTTATGAACTGCTCCAATTTTTTCATATGCCTGCGTTTCATCTGGTGCTATAGAAAGCATTTTAAAAACAATAATTCCATCTACTTTCTTTGCATTCACCATATTTACCATTATTCTAAAATGCCTATCCACACCTGCTTGTCCAACTACATCTCTATGTAGAATTTTTGTTATGACAATATTATGCGCCTTTGCATATTCCTTAATAACTTTTAACTGCTTTCTTTCTCTATCCTCAGCATGATCAATATCACCTTCTGTAGATAAATAAGCAACACATTCCAATCGTTTTTCACTTGCTTTTAGTTTTGCTTTATTCTTCTTATTCATAAACTAATCCTTTCATCGACCTCTTCCCGATACTGCTTCTCTAACTGAGAATTGAAAAGAATCAAATAAATCTGCTTTTGCATCACTTGGTAAACTATCTAAAATATCATCAATGGAATACTCCACCGCTTCTTTATCTTTAACTGGTACAATTCCAAGTAATGAATTAGCATCCACATGAAATTCTGTCATGAGCTTATACATTAGATTTAATGTCATTGGTCTTGCACCTAATTCAATTTGATTTAAATGGGAACTACTTACCTGTAGCACTTCACCAAATTCATCTATTGTTAATTTATTCTTTTTTCTTAAATCTCTTATGTTTTGTCCAACAACAAATCCATCATATGTCATTACAATCACCTTCCTTTTTAGATTCTCTTATCATCTCTACAGCTTCATCTTCTGTAGCATATAAACCAATAACATTACCTTTATGATTAATTACTAATGTTCCACTTCCTATTGTTATAAGAACAACATTTGATAGGTCCATATTCTAATCACCTACTTTTACTTTGTTATTACTGCGCGCTAGTAATTCTAATTTGTACTAAGCTAACCTATTGCTTGAGCACATCTTGATTTTAGATGATTTAAATATTTTCAAATACGTTCTAAATGGGCATCCACACGCCCTTATAGGGGTGTTACCCAACTAATAAATTTTTATTATCAAACATAGCTTCTAACATACGAAGTGCAAATGCTCTTTCCTCTGGTGTTTTATCTGCTAATAAATTGGTGATTGGATCTTCATTTTCTATAGAAGTAACATGCATTCCATAAAGAAGGTAATCCGTGCTAATATCTAGAACTTTTGCAATGTCATGAAGTTTATCTATACTTCCTGCTCTATCTCCAGATTCTAATTTTTGAATTCCTCTAGCGTCTGCATAGCCAACTGCTATGGCTAATTCTTCTTGAGTTATATTTCTTTTTTCTCTAATTTCTTTTATTCGTTTTCCATATTGCTTTGGATCAAAATATTGCACGGTATCACCTCCTTTGTTTTTAATAAATTCTCTTTTTGTAACTTTCCTTTTATAAAAAAATCCACCCTTTCATTTCTCACAAGAAACATAAGGACGGATTAATAATTATCTATTCAATTTACGGCAAAAAAATAGACGCAACGAGAAAGTCCAGTCCTTAACTGGTTCTTTCCCATGCGTCTGCGGTAAGTCTCGTTCTGCAGGTATCAGTCCTACAATGTATCAACAAGCTCCCATATCATGAGGCCATCATTTAATTGTCTTAGTTCTACAACTACTGCTGCATCTGATATAACCTAATTATCTATATGTACACCATATTGTCTTTCGACTTACTCAAGATAATCATTTTCTCAGTGTACTTCTTAAGCACTACGGCTCTAGTACACTTATTTGTGTGACATTTTACAATCATATTAGGTAGTACTAGTGCTTCATCATTACCACTTACTACATATGACATTTTCATAGTTTTTCTACATTTTTTACAATAGAAATCAATCTGTTGCATAAAGGCACCTCCAATACAAAATAGTTGTTTTATTCTTGGAAAGGAAAAGGGAAGTCGTCACCTTTGCAAGTTTCCAAAACCGTTGATTAATCGGTTTATACAGTAGCAAGTTCCGATGCGTTAGACGCTGCCACCATAGATGTTGCTGATTTTAGAACAGATAAAAACAGAACAAGTGTTCTGTTTTTATTATACATTATTTCGTGGGATTTGCAAGTGGTATTTTGCTACTCTAAACTCTTTTTATACTATTAACTCATTATAAATAAAAATTTAATTCTTTGTAGAGATAAATTCTTCATAATTAAAATAATTGCTTTCTCCTACAAGCTCTTTAAGAAAGATTTCAAAATTCGTATCAACTGGGAATGTAACTAAAATATACAATCTCTTTACAGGTCGAGAACAACAAACATAAAATAAATTTCTGTTTCGTTCAAAAGACGATTGCTTGTCTGGTGGTATTTTTCCATTTAAGAGCATAGGTGCATAAACATCAAATTGATATTGGTTCCAACCTTTACTAATAACGAAAATGACATTATCATATTCTTCACCCTTGACCCCATGTTCTGTAGAAAATTCAGTTTCAGGATGTAAAAAAGTAATAGCTGATAAAAATTGTTTATACGGAAGTTCCATTATTTCCTTTACTAAAACACCGCTATATTCACTACTAGAATCTACTTGATACTTCTTATAAGCTATTTCAACTTTTGGTGGAATAGGCACTAGTCCAGTATCAAAAACTATTTTCAAAACTTCACCTGTTGTTTTTTCTCTATATATATCCAGTTTTTTCTTAAAATTAGACCATGAACTTTTTTCTATTTTTCTTTGTATTGGA
>JBOFWM010000051.1:0-2843 GCA_051653625.1 Lachnospiraceae bacterium | reverse complement strand
CCCGCTATCATTCTTAGTGTAGTTGATTTCCCACATCCAGAAGGTCCAACAAAAACAACAAAGTCTTGTTCATTAATTTCTAGCGTGAAATCTTTCACTGCATAACTACCCTTTGTATATTTTTTGCAAACATTATTTAATACAACATATGCCATTTTTTTCCTTAAGCTAATAAAATACTAACTCTTTCCTATCTTTTTTTCTCTAATCTCCATTTATTCTATCTATCGAATGTAAAATCTACAAGTCACTTCTTGTAAAAAAAACGTAAAAAAACTGCCACATAAGTGACAGTCATTTAAATTTCTTTTATATATTTTTTATATTTGTCTGTGAAAAAAACAATTCCATTTTTCGATACACAATAAAAAATGCCGGAATCAAAAATATATCTGCTAAAATCCATGCAAATGGAGAAGCAAGACATGCAGCAATAAATCCATACTTAGGAACAAATACAAATCCAACAATTGTTCTTGCAACCATTTCAAAAACACCTGCTAAAATTGCAAATCTACTAAATCCCATTCCTTGAATTAAAAAACGAACAATATTTACAAAGCAAAGAGGAATAAAAAACAATGAATTTAAAATAATTGCTTGATATGCCAATTCAATTACTTGCGACTCATCTCCAGTAATAAATAATCCTATCATTTGTCTGCCAATAAAATATAATACGATAAATGCAAGAACTGCATAACCAGAACCTATAAGTCCTGCACTTTTTAATCCACTTTTTATCCGAACCAATTTTTTCGCACCAATATTTTGCCCTCCAAATGTTGCCATCGTAGAGCCAAGTGCATCAAAAGGACAGCAAAAAAACATATAAATTTTACCACTTGCAGTCATTGCTGCAACAGCAGTTGCACCTAAGGTATTTACTGCTGATTGTAAAATAACACTACCAATTGCCGTAATAGAATATTGTAATCCCATTGGAATTCCCATTCCACAAAGTACTTTCATACAATGGGTATCTATTTCCCAATCTTCTTTTTCCATTTTCAATATTTCAAATTTCTTCACAATATAGATAAGGCATAATACCCCAGAAACGCCTTGTGATACTACTGTAGCAACAGCTGCACCCATTACACCCATTTGCAAATTAATAATACAAACAAAATCAAGGATGATGTTTAAAATAGATGCAAGTACTAAAAAATATACTGGTGTTTTGCTATCACCAAGCGATCGTATAATTCCTGCGACAACATTATAGAGATAGACAACTGGAATACCAAGAAAAATAACAAAAATATAAGAATATGCATCTTCTAAAATTTCAGTTGGTGTTTGCATCAAAATCAAAATATGACGACAAAGAAATGCCACTACTATTGTCATTACAGTTGCAAATACAATACTTAACCAAGCAGCACTTGTTACTGCTTTTTTCATTCCTTTTATATCATTTGCACCAAATCTATGTGCAATAGGTATCCCAAAACCATTGCAGACACCCATACAAAAACCTATAATCATGAAGTTAATAGAACCAGTTGATCCTACCGCTGCCAATGCATCCACACCTAATATGCGGCCAACAATAATGGTATCTACAACACTATAAAACTGTTGAAATAGCAATCCTAGTAGTAATGGAATACTAAATTCCAAAATCAATTTTATTGGAGAACCTTGTGTTAAATCTTTTGTACCTTCACGATTCATAGTTTTACCTCACCTTTTTGATTTTATCTTCTAATTTAAACCACGATTTTAAATTACCATTTCTTAATATAAGTCTATTTTTATAAGGTGGTGAAGGAAATACATTCTACCCAATTTATCCTTGTTCTAATGGCACATAAATTGTTTCACCATCAATTCAATTGTATTTATTCAAACTTCGCTATAATTTCTTTATTTGCAGCAAGTGCAGCAGCTTCCATTTCTTTACGTTCTTCTAGTAATCCTGCTTTAATGCTTTCATGTTTAATTCCCATTATTTGCAATGCTAAATATGCAGCATTTTTACTACCATTAATTGCTACTGTTGCAACTGGTATTCCTGGTGGCATTTGAACAATTGACATTAATGCATCCATTCCGTCTAAAGTAGATCCAGAAAGTGGAATTCCAATTACTGGTAAAATAGTTTGTGATGCAACAACACCTGGCAAAGCCGCAGCCATTCCTGCTGCTGCAATTACTACCTCTGTTCCATTTATTTTTACTTCATCTAAAAATGCAGATAATCCTAGATGTGCTCTATGTGCAGATAAACAACGTACTTGCACTTCTACATTATATTTTTTTAAAATATCTATTGCTGGTTCTACTTTTGAAAGATCATTTACTGATCCCATAACGATTGCTACTTTCATTTTTATTTCCCTTTCTTTTTACATTTTCTTTAATATCTTTCCACAGTATATATCATTCTTTCCTTGATATCAAGATAGAATTTTACAAGTTATGTTTTCTATCAATTTTTTCCATTCCATTAAAAAATGCATGAGGATATAGAAATATTTTTTCTTCATTTGTATCAAATAAAACATGAAATTTTTCAATCATATCGTTTATTCCATATATAATTTTTAAAACTTTTCCATTCCCATACAAACGTTGCCAAACAATATCACCCTCCTCAATCGTAGGAACATTTTCCTTCATATTCCTATTTTTAGAAGAAACTGGAATAGAATATTTTTTTGTAGCTATTTTTTTAATTTCATCGATAAAGCTAGAGTGACAATTTTTAATATGAAATATATATAATTTGTTTTTTGCTCTCGTCAATGCCACATAAAATAATCTACGTTCTTCTTCATATTTATTTTTTTCATCACCGGTCGCATTTTTATAAGAAGTTATGTTATGATCTGGAA
>JBOFWM010000050.1:0-35423 GCA_051653625.1 Lachnospiraceae bacterium | reverse complement strand
CCGAATTAAATATAGAACCGAACTAGTATTCGAGAAATTCTCATTTTCTTGTATGCTCTATTAAGTGCACCCTTTTTTTATGAAAGCATATCAAAATCTTTTTCATTTAACCCTTGACATATCACCAGAATGCTTTTTTACTCTCTATTTGTTTTATAAATGTTGCTGGTACCCCACCTACTATTGTATTTTTTTCTACATCTTTTGTAACAACTGCACCTGCTGCAACAACTGCATGATCTCCAATGGTAACTCCCGGAAGTATGGTTGCACTTGCACCAATCCAGACATTTTTTCCAATACGAATAGGCTCTGGAAGTAAATTCGCTCTACAATTTGGATTGATATCATGATTTAATGTTGCAAGTACTACATTATGACCAATAAATGTACCATCTCCAATAAAAATTCCTCCTTGATCTTGAAATCGGCATCCACTATTAATAAATACGTGTTTTCCAATCGTAATATTTTTACCACAATCCGTGTAAAATGGCGGAAACAATTGAAAAGTTGTATCAACAGGCTTTCCTATAAGCGTTGCAAAAATCTCTTGTATCTCATTTGTTGTATGATAGCTATTGTTTAACTTTGCTGTTACCTTCATTGCTTCTTGTGCAAGTACCCCCATACATTCCATAGCTTTTGTACCAACTTCAACAACCTTTGATTGATTCATATATATTATAAATTCTTCTACATTCATACTTTCTCTCCCTTTATTTTTCAAATGAACTTGTAAATGTTACTACAATATCTCCTTTACCTACAGCCTCAACCAAACCATCTATTAAGTCAATGGAACCAATTTTCGTGTAACTCCACGTATTAGAACCATAGAAAAGTACAATCTGCTTTCCATTGTATAGAACAAGATCACCTGCTTTTGTTGTAATTTGATGATCGTTTCTAGGTAGTTCAAACTCTATTGTTCCTACTTTTTCAAACCCACCATATTCTTGCATAGCTATACTAATAGATTCAGATTCTAATTGTTTCATAAATGCTTCAGATGTTTCATTTTCTTCTAATGTTACCGAAAAACTAGTATCACCTATTATTAAATTTATAGTAGATGTAACGTCATGCTCTTGATGCTCTCGTTGCACTTCTATTTCCTCTTCTACATTCAATAATCGCACCTTTTCTTTATACATGGTATCTTCCTTACTACATGCTACAAAAGAAAGCATTATTACCGAACATAATATGAATTCTCCAATATATTTCATTCGTACCTCCCTTCTTTGATTGTAGTATAATATTATTTTTTTACTATTACAAATACTTATATGTTATAATCAATTATAGCTTTTAAGCATAAATATATTTGGAATATTAAGAACAAAGAAAGAGAGAATTTTATGGAACTTCGTGTTTTGGAATATTTTTTAGCAGTTACAAAAGAAGATAGTATATTGGGTGCAGCAAAATCATTGCATCTTTCTCAACCAACACTATCTCGACAATTAAAAGATATGGAATTAGAACTTGGAAAACAATTATTTATAAGAAGTAATCGAAAAATAACGCTTACAGAAGATGGTCTTATTCTTCGTAAGCGTGCTCAAGAAATTTTAGAATTAGTAAAAAAAACCCAGGATGAAATTTCTCTATCAAACAAAACAATTGCTGGAAATATTTCTATTGGTGCCGGTGAAAGCGATAGTGTTCGTTCGATAATAAAAATAGCACATACACTTCAAGAATCTTATCCAGATATTCATTTTCACATAGTCAGTGGTGATAAAACAACAGTTCTTGAAGAATTAGATCGAGGTTTGATTGACTTTGCACTTTTATTTGGTTCTATTAATACTACCAAATATGACATGATATCACTTCCTTGCAAAGATCGTTTCGGTGTCTTAATGCGTTATGACGACCCACTTGCTACAAAAGAATCTATCACCCCATCTGATTTATTAGGAAAACCTTTGATTGTTTCTAGACAAACTATTCATGATTCAAATCTAAAAACATTGCTTGGTTATGACGAGCAATCTTTAAATATTGTAGCAACTTATAATTTATTGTTTAACGGATCACTTATGGTAGAGGAAGGAATGGGATATGCAATTTGCTTAGATAAGATTATAAACAGTTCCGGAAAAAGTTCTCTATGTTTTAGACCTCTTTCCGAAACATTTAAAATGGATATGAGTTTAGTTTGGAAGAAAAATCAAATATTTACAAAAGCAACAGAAAAATTTTTAGAAATTCTAAGTTCTGTATATGAATCATAAATTTATCAATCTGTTTCAAATAATATCATCGGACTCTTCCTTTTATACATTTGAATAAAAATACCGGATACAATAAAAAGCAATCCCCAAATAGAATATACTGTTATTTCTTCTTTAAGAACAATATTTGTAACAACTAGTGATACAAACGGAGTTAAATATGCTAAATTTGAAACAATCGCTGTATTTCCCTTTTCTAACGCCCATGCCCAGGTAACATAAGGAATTGCATTACATATTATACCACTTAATAATAATCCCATTGTAATCGATACACTTGGAATTTGCACTTCCCCTTTTATAATTATAACTATAAAAGAAATAATAGCAGTCATCCCATAAGCTGACATGACACTTATATTTTTATCAAATGTTTCTCTTTTATTTAATACAGAATACAAACCATAACAAACAGCAGCGCTTACACAAAATAGCATCCCACTAAAACTTCCAAAAGAAAAATTTGAAACATCTCCTTTTGTTGTTATAATAACAATCCCCAAAAAAGACAATGTAATAGCTGCTACTTTTTGTAGTGTCATCTTTTCTTTTAAAATCAAACAAGAAAAAATAATAATACATGCAGGCCAAAGATAATTAATAACGAATGCTTCTTGTGCTGCCATTCTTTCGATACCCAAAAGCAAAAGTATATTGTAAAAAAACATCCCCAATAATCCAATAGATACCATGCGAATGATTGTTTTAATACTTAGTTTTTTTATCTCTTTTATTTTTCCTGTTATACAATTATAAATAAAAAGCGTACATGCAGCAAAAAGCGATGAATATGCAACTACATGCATTGTGTCTATTGTATTTAACAATAAACTTGAAATGGTTGGAAGAATGCCCCAACAAGCAACAGAAATTAGTGCATATGTATATTCAATTCGAAACCTATTTTTTTTCATTTTCTTATCCTATCTTTATTACGTAAAACATACTTTCTAAATAATTATTTAGTTCTTCTTTCAATTCCATTATTTTTATAATATTGTTTTTTTTCTTCATACATCATTACATCTGCTCGTTTCATTGCATCTACAAGTTCCTCTTCTTTATTACATTTCGAATAACCGATAGAAACACTAATATTATAATCAAAATCTTTGCTTCGCTCTTTGCAGCACTTATATACTTTAAAAACTTCGTCCTTCACAATTTCCATTGCTGTTTCTTTGTAAATCATAGCAAACTCATCTCCCCCAATGCGATAAATTTTAAATGCACAAGGCATAGAATGCATAATGATTTCTACACAATTTTTAATCAGTACATCTCCTTCAAGATGTCCATATGTATCATTAACTCTTTTTAATTCATTAATATCTGCTAAAACATAGATCAAACTAGATTCATTTTTTATAGTTTGAATAATCCTAGTTAAGTCATGCTCATAACAATTTCGATTCCACAATTGTGTATCTATGTCAAGAAAAGCTCGACTTTGTATCTTACCAATTGGATTTTCAATTGCAAAAAATAACCCTACCGTAGTAATTGTTGATGCACAACCAGAAAACAAAAACTCTGGAATTATAATTTGAACAGTTAATAAAAGAAGAGTAATAATAGAAATTGGAATAAGCATCCAAACGGTATGTCTATTAATTCTCTTTCTACAAAGTATAATTAATACATCAGATAGCACTATTAATAAATATGCCAATGCATAACATATTGTCGCTCCTAATCCAGCACTATATTTTGTCCCATTTCCTTGTAAATAATAAATAGGCGCAAAAATCATAACAATAGTACTTACTAAAGCAATTGCATAACCAATTCTTAAAAAGACTTTAGCATCATTTACTGATACAATCAATGAAAGTACATATTCAAAATATTTTAAACTAAATAATAGTGCAAAAACAAAAAAAATGATATGAAAAAGATTATTTAAAAAACTTGGAAATCCTTCCAAATTTACTGTAATCTCTGTAATCAAAGCAAAGATAGTATGTCCTAATGTACTTATTGCAAAACCTTTAAAATAATCCTTGCTTTCTCTATATTTAGAACATTCTCTATTATAAATAAGAAAAAAAACTAAAATAAATATAGCAATAATTTCTGACCTTACAATTAATAAAGTATTCATACTACTTTTCTCCATTTCCAGTTAATAAAAAACTTTTATAATTGTAACATATAATATTTATTTTGCCAATTAACAACATATTTAATATACAAAAAAAGATAGATATGAAATAACTAATATCTATCTTTTTTCATATTATATTGCTGCAATAAATTTTTTAAATGCGTTTCGTCCAGCTTCTGTACATTTATAAACACCTGCATCCTCTAAAACTTTTACAAAAACCTGACCTATTTCTTCTTTTAAAATACCATCCACTGTATCCTTTGTTATAGAATCATATTTATTTTCAATTACTTTTGCCCATTCCATATGTTTCTTTAACATCTCATTGGTAGAAAAATCTTTTTTATTTACAAGAAAATCTGCTAACACTTCCATCTCATCTTTTAATCTAGCAGGTAAAATTGCAAGTCCCATCACTTCTATTAAACCAATATTTTCTTTTTTAATATTATGATATTCTTCCCTTGGATGATATAAACCCATCGGTCTTTCTTTTGTTGTAATATTATTACGTAGCACTAAATCTAATTCGAATTTATCATCTCTTTTGCGTGCAATTGGTGTAATTGTATTATGCGACTCCCCATCTGTATGAGAAAAAATATAAGATTCTTCATCCGTATAATTTTTCCACTTTTCTAAAATATGTGTTGCCAACTCAATGATTCGACTTTCATCCACTCCACTTAAACGCAATACAGACATAGGCCAATTTACGATTCCAACTTCTACATCACTGTAATTTTCAATCAAAAAATACTCTTCTACTGAAGCTTGTGCCATTGCAAAAGAATAATTTCCTCCTTGGAAATGATCATGACTTAAAATAGACCCTCCTACAATTGGTAGATCCGCGTTGGAACCTAAAAAATAATGTGGAAAAAGCTTTACAAAATCAAATAGCTTTCTAAAGGTTGCTTCTTCTATTTTCATTGGTGTATGTATTCCATTAAACACAATACAATGCTCGTTATAGTATACATAAGGAGAATATTGTAACCCCCATATACTTTGATTCATTTCAATTGGAATAATACGATGATTTTCTCTTGCAGGATGATTTACATGTCCTGCATATCCTTCATTTTCCATACATAATAAACATTTTGGGTAACCACTACTTTTCGCATTTTTTGCAGCTGCGATCGCCTTTGGATCTTTTTCTGGCTTCGATAAATTAATAGTAATATCGATTTCACCATACTTACTTTGTACTTTCCATTTCACATCTTTTTTAACTCTATAACGACGAATATAATCACTATCTTGACTCAGTTTATAATAATATTTTGTCGCTTCTTTTGGCGAAACACTGTATTTTTCTTTAAATTCTTTTTGTACTTGAGAAGGACGTGGCATCAAACAATTCATTAATTTTGTGTCAAATAAATCTCGGTATACAATACTATCTTCAATAATATTTCGTTTTACTGCTTCATCATTTAATGCACATAATATACTTTCTAATTCATCACAAGAATCCTCTGGTTCAACCATTTCATATTCCTGTTCTCCAAATAATTCTAGTAGTAAATTAGTAGCATAAACACGTTCGCATTCTGGCATTAATCCAGTATGTATACCATAATCAACTAATTTTCCAATATTTTTATAAAACATATGCTCCCTCGCCTACTTCTACAACATAAAAATCAGCACTATAATTCGTTTTTTCTTTATATTCTCTTCCAACAGTTTCAATGAACGTATCAACTGCTTCATCTTTAACGATACTAACAGTACATCCTCCAAAACCACCACCAGTAATTCTAGAACCTAATACTCCATTAATCTTCCAAGCAGATTCTACTAAGACATCAATTTCTTCACAAGAAACTTCATAATCATCTCTTAGCGATACATGTGATGCATTCATTAATTTTCCAAAAAGTTCAAGTTCATTATTCTTAAGTGCTTCTACCGCTTTTATTGTTCTTTGATTTTCATACACTGCATGACGTGCTCTTTTTACACGAACCTCATCTTTAATTACTTCTTTATTTTCTTCAAATAATTCCTCGGAAAGATCTCCTAATCCACTAATCTCTACTTTTGTTTTTAATTCAAGAAGGGCTTTTTCACATTCACTTCGTCTATCATTATATGCAGAATCTACGAGGCTATGCTTTACTTTACTATTTGAAATTACAATCTTAGCACCGTCTAATTTCACTGGTGCATATTCATATTCAAGTGTAGCAGTATCTAAAAAGATTGCCATATCTTTTTTACCCATTGCACTTGCAAATTGATCCATAATTCCGCAATTCATACCATTAAAATTATTTTCTGCATATTGACCTATTAACGCCAAATCAATCATTGATAACTCATCAAAGCCAAACATATCTTTTAGCATTAAACCAGTTAATACTTCTAATGATGCAGACGATGATAATCCTGATCCATTCGGAATGTCTCCATAAATCAAAATATCAATACCTGCTGGAATCTTATATCCTTTTCCTTCTAATGTCCACATAACACCCTTCGGATAATTTGTCCATCCTGCATTTTCACAAGGTTTTAATTCTTCTAAACTAGATTCTATTACTCCAAGTTCTTTATAATTCAAAGAAAAAAATCTCAACTGAAGATCTTCTCTTTTTCTAGCTACTGCATAAGTACCTAATGTAAGTGCACAAGGAAAAACATGACCACCATTGTAATCTGTATGTTCTCCGATTAAATTTACTCTTCCTGGTGCAAAATATGTTTTTACATCTCCACCTTTTCCAAATATCTCTTCGAATTCTTTGATTAATTCTAATTTTTTCATGCTATTCCTCCACTATACTTTTTTATATCCATTCGGATGTGTACTATGCCATTTCCATGCTGATTCAATAATCTCTGCCAAAGAATCATGTTTTGGATTCCAACCAAGTACTTTTCTTGCTTTATCACTTGATGCAATCAACGTTGCAGGGTCCCCTGCTCTTCTTGCTTCTTCTACCGCTTTAATTGGGTGTCCTGTTACACTTCTTGCTGTATCTATTACTTCTTTAACAGTAAATCCTACTCCATTTCCCAAGTTGAAAATATCACTTTCATTGCCATCTAATAGATATTTTACAGCACATATATGTGCTTCTGCAAGGTCTGTAACATGAATGTAATCACGCACACATGTACCATCTTTTGTATTATAATCATTTCCATAAATGCTAATATGTTCTCTTTTATTATTTGGCACCTGTAAAATTAATGGAATTAAATGTGTTTCAGGATTATGTGCTTCTCCAATCATTCCACTTTTATGTGCTCCACATGCATTAAAATAGCGAAGTGAGACATATTTTAGACCATGTGCTAATGCAGTCCATTTAAACATCTTTTCCATAGAAAGCTTTGTTTCCCCATAACAATTAGTTGGCTCTGTTTTATCACTTTCTAAAATTGGAATAGTTTCAGGTTCTCCATACGTTGCTGCAGTAGAGGAAAATACAATTTTATCTACGCCATGTGCAACCATTGATTCTAACAATACTTTTGTTCCACACAAATTATTATCATAATATTTTAATGGATTCGTCATACTTTCACCAACAAGTGAATTTGCCGCAAAATGAATCACCGCATCAATATCTTTTTCTGTATCAAGTACAGAATCTACAAATGCACGATCACGTAAATCTCCTTGATAGAATTTTGCTTTTTCATGCACTGCTTCAATATATCCTGTTTCTAAATTATCAATGATTACTACATCTACATTATTATCAATTAATTCATATACTGTATGTGAGCCGATATACCCTGCTCCACCTAAAACTAATATCTTCATATTTATCCTCCATTTAAATGTTAATTTGTTGCTCTTATACATTAAATAATATATAATATTTCTTATAATCACAATGTTAATTTGTTTTATAAATATGTCATTTTGTTGCAAAGGAAAACTATATGGATTCGTATAAAAACTCTTATAAAATTGAAAAAAAAGAATTAAATGCACTAAATGTCCATAACACAGGCTATCAAAAGTGTTTACCAAACCATCAATGGGGACCAGGAATTAGAGATCATTTCCTGCTACATCATATCATCTCTGGAAAAGGGTACTATAAACACCGTAATCGTTTACTTACTTTATCTGCTGGTGATACCTTTTTAATCTTTCCATTTGAAGAAGTAACATATTTTGCTGACAATGAATCTCCTTGGGAATACGCCTGGGTTGGATTTACAGGTCTAGATGCAACGATGTTGCTCGAAGCTGCCGGTTTTTCTATGGACGAACCCATTATTCATCAAGGAAAACATACGCAACATATTTGTCGACAATTGATTCATATTTATGAAGCACGTGGCAGTGAGTTATTTAATGCAGTAGAAATGACAGGGCGTTTGTATACTTTGTTTTCTGGATTACTTTCAAAAGAAAATACTAATCTTCCTATTTCAATTACTTCTTTATATGACACGTATGCTCAAAAAGGTATGGAATTTATTCATTCTCACTACTCTTACCCAATTTCTATTCCTGATATTTCGGAATACGTAGGAATTAGTCGAAGTCATTTATTTCGTGCATTTCAAACCACATTAAATCAATCCCCAAAAGAATATTTAACTCATTTTCGAATCAATCAAGCTCGTATTTTATTAGAACATTCTTCTCTTTCAATCACCGCCATTGGCCGTTCTGTTGGATTTGATGATAATTTAAATTTTTCCAAAGCATTTAAAAAAGTTCTTGGAATATCACCTGTTCACTATAAAAAAACAATACATGAATAAAAGAAAAACTCTTGAAAAATCAAGAGTTTTAAACTTTTTTTGCTATTGCTTCTGGATTTGTACTATAAGAAAGTACGGTTTGTTTTGTAATTCTTCCTTCTTTATAAAGTTTGATTAAAGCACTATCCATAGAAATCATCTCTTCACTTTGGCTTAATGAAATTACATTATCAATTTGATGAATTTTGTTTTCTCTTATCAAATTCTTAATAGCAGGGTTAACATTCATAATTTCAAGTACAGGTATTAATTTACCATTGATATCTGGAACTAACTGCTGAGAAACAACAGCACTTAATACCATAGCCAATTGTACCGCAATTTGTCTTTGTTGATTTGCTGGAAATACATCAATAATTCTTTCAATTGTATTTGCTGCCCCAACAGTATGTAAACTTGAAAAAATCAGATGTCCAGTTTCTGCTGCAGTCATTGCAACATCAATAGTCTCGAAATCTCTCATTTCTCCTAATAAAATAACATCAGGTCTTTGTCTTAATGCAGCACGCAATGCCGAAAGATAATCATGTACATCTGTATTGATTTCTCTCTGACTCATTATACTTTTTTTATGTCTATGCAAAAATTCTAACGGATCCTCTAATGTGATTATATGCTTATTTTGGGTAGAGTTAATTTGATCTATAATACAAGCAAGTGTTGTACTTTTTCCACTACCTGCCGTTCCAGTTACTAAAACAAGTCCTTTTTTTCGATTTCCCAAATCCAGTATACTTTGTGGAATATTTAAAACTTCTGGCTTAGGTAACTCAAAGCTAATAATACGAATAACCGCTGCATAACTCCCACGTTGTATATAGGCATTTACTCTAAAACGAGCTACTCCCTTTAATGCAAAGGAGAAATCATCATTTTTTTCATGATGAACTATTTCAAAATCTCTTTCTGAAATTTCATAAATACTTTCAATAAGTGTTTTAGTATCCTCCGGTTCAAGAATCTTTTCATTTATATTCATAATTTCACCGAAAATAGAAAAAGCTAATTCTCTACCTGCAATAATAAAAACATCCGATGCATGTTGTGTTAATGCATGTTGTAATAATTCTTTTATATCTAACATAATATTACCTTTCTAAAATTATTCATTTGTGTATACAGGTAATTGCTGATTTCCTTGCCAATTTTCACTTGTAACTGTTTTAAATTTATGGATTGCATAAAATGTATCCGTATCTTTTTTGGGATAACACATTCTAACTTCTACATCAATAAATTGATTACTATTTATTTCTTGTGTATATTTTAATGCAGTATATTCTTGACTTTCTACCACTTCAATCCACTCGGGTAGTAAATCAAATACTCTATCTGAATATGTACCTTCCTTCTCATAATTTTGTGAAAGAATTCTATCTATTTGAGTTAACTTTTCATTCGCCAAATTAAATGCAACATAATACTCCTCCACATGTTGTATTGATTTTTCACTAAGACGTTCATCTGCTTTTGCGCTTGAAAATGTTAAGACTCCAAGACTTATTAAGGAAATAACAACAAATATCATTAATATACTCGCTGTACCAACACCTATAATAGATGACATTTTTTTATTCATAATCATACACCTCCTGCAACGTTATCGGTTTATGTATAATTAGATTTTGATTTACAATCTCTTTTTTAGTTTTATCATTCGAAATAACAATACTCCACTCTTCGCCCTCAATATTTTTTGCAATAAAAATATACTCTATATTGCTACTGTTTATTTTCCAATTTTCATCATATGTAATGGTAAGGGTATCATCCGTATATATTCCACCAAAAAAATCTGCTGTATATACAGCATCCTTCTTACTAAGTACACCTTGCACAGATTGTAACACCATTAAGCTTTGTACCTTCTCATTATTATCCTTGCTAATCAAACTAGCATTTGCGAAAAGTTGCATACAAATACCACTTGCTAATGAAAAAAATAGAATTGCGATAATAATTTCTATCAGCAAAAGTCTTGTTTTATTCTTATTCATAAGTCCCCTCCTTTTCACTTACAGGAGTAATTATAATTTCTTTTAAGTCCTCATTATTATAAATAGAAATAAGGAAAGATTCATCTTTTTGACTTATTTTAAAATCTGTTGCAGCAACGATCTTTTGTCCCGAATAAAGAGTAGGTTCTAACTCCTCTACTGTAAAAATTTCTCTTAAATAACCTTCATAAAAATAAATATAAGTATACATATCATTTTCAATTAATACTAATGCTTCTACACCTTCTATTTCACTAATATGTATTGATGAATATTCATCACTTTGACGAGATTTTTCAGCAATATAACTCACAGCTGTAGATAAAGAGAAATTATCATCCATATTTTTCGCTACCTTAGAATATACATTCGCTCCAATAACAACAATACTTACCATAGCAATAAACATTGTTAAAAATAAACCTAAAACAAAGAGCATATCTGTTGTATTCTTTTTATTTTTCAATTGTATGCCCTCCTTAAAAAATATGTTATTTTGATACCACCGTTATTTGTGGATAAATATTTGATGCAAATGCAATATAAACCACACTAAATTCTTCACTATCATAGTCTAAACCATAGTTTTCTTTTAAATATTCAATACTTTCAGGATAAAACCCTTGTGTTGCATAACAATGTGTAACACTTTTTACAATTAAATTTTCTAAACTTTGTTTTATTTGACTTTTATTTTCGCCCTTTAAATAAGTCGAAAAATTAACAGAAACTACAAGTAATACAACTATAATCACAAATTGAATTGCTATTTTCATATTAAATTGATTTTCTTTCTTTACAAAGCGATTTTTTCTCATATTCATTCCCCTCTGCATTGACAATATTCTATTTTTTTCTTATCCAATAGAGGAAAGCACTCCTGCTAATGGTAATATCGCTGATAATAATACAATCCCAATAATAATTGAAAAAATTGCTACCATACAAGGTTCAATCAACGAAATCAATTTATAAATTTCGTCATTTGCTTGGTTGTTATATTCTTGTGCTATTTGTTGCATGATTTTATCTGTATTTCCAGTCTTTGATGCTATTGCTATTAGCTTTGAATGAAGAGGGGTAAATAATTCGCTTTCACTTATTGCTTTTTCAAACGACATCCCTTCTTCTAATAATTGTTTTGTTCTACTTGCTTTTTTATATATTTCACGCTCTTCGATCAGTGGCAATACTTTTTCAATACTTTCACTTGTATCAATCCCACTATGTAACATTAATGCCAATCCATTCGCAAAATTTGCTTTTGAAACTTTTTCATATATATGTTTTGTTAAGAAAAATTTACTTAAGAATGCTTTTGCTAATTTCGCACCTTTTGATGTATAAGACATATAAAGGTATAAGAAAACAAGTAGTAAGATAACCCCAAAAATAAGTACGGAATACTTTGAAAATGTATTTCCCATATTGACAATCCCTTGACTTACTACAGACATCTGGCTTCCTAATTGACTATACACTTGAGCAAAAACTGGCATAACTTGTGTAATAATAATAAAAATTACTGTACCCATCATTCCAATCATAACCAAAGGATATCTTACTGCTGATTTCACATTTTCTTTTATTGTATTTTCATTTTGATAATATATTGCAAGATTTTCCATAACATTATCTAGATTCCCTGACAGTTCCCCTACTTTTACCATTTCTATCATATGATTTGGAAAAACTCCACTCATCTCTAATGCAGAATTGAAATTTTCGCCTTGATCTAATGCCTCTCCTATGGAAACTAAAATATTTGTTTCGTTTTCATCTTTAAGCTCTTCTAACATAATCTCGATACCTTGCGAAATACTCACTCCCGAATCTAAGAGCATCGCAATTTGAGAGCAGAAAGCTGATAATTCTAAAAAACTTAATGCTTTTTGATTTTTCATATAATCAACCGTCCTTTTTTTTTATTGTCTTCCTTAATATTTATATTTTATTATATAATTACTATTATCATTAATAAAAGACATAATTTCCTTACTTTGATTTCCAGTGTCTGCAAAAGTTGGATCAATAAGTTTCCAAGATACTCCATCAAATTGTATCACTCCATTTATCCACCCCTGCTCTTCTATATATACACTAATCCATGCATGATACGTTTCTCCCGCAAAACCTATTTCCATCTTTGTTGGTATATTTTGTGTTCGAAGCATAGTTGCCATCATTGCAGCATAGTCAAAACAGATACCTTTTCCTAAGTTTAAAATATCATCCACATTTGGTGTATAACCACTTTGCACAGTTTCTGCTTTTTGATAATCATAATCTAATGCTTGCATTACATAATTATAAATACTAGCAACTGTGTCTAAATCATTATCCGTTTTCTGTGCTAACGTTTGCCCAATTTCTATACATTTTGTTCTTGCATTAAACATTACATATTGATTTGGATATAAAAATGGTAAAAATTCATTTTCTAAAGAAACTTGAAATTCTGCCGAAAGAGATAAAGTATAACTTGTTCCCGCAGTATTTTCATATAAGGAAGCAATGTATTTCCCATTAGATTCTGTAAGTGGAAAAATCTCTTGTCCCCCCTTAATAGAATATGTATAAGTTATTCCTTGTGGTGTTTCAATTAATAATTTAACTTTTGGATTACTACCTGTATACTCAACTATTATGTAACCTTGATCTGAATTGGAGTAATCTATAAAAGCAATACTATTTTCTTTAAAATCGGTCTTTGTTACTTCTGGTGTTAAAACACGAGGATCTGCTTGCCTTAAAATAGACTCTTCTTTCTCGTCAGATATTATAAACTCTGATTTTACCGCTTCAATAAGACTTTTACTTGAATTTTTTATTACAATATTTGTATTGTCTTTTGAACATGCCACAAAAAATACAAAGGTAGCGAATACAACGATTAACTTAACTATATTTTTTTTAGCTTTTCTAATTTTTCTCGCTCCTTTCTATAAATCATTTTATCTTAATTTCTTAAAATCCCTGCAAATAATTATACTAATTATTTAAAGTTTTGTATAGTTTTTTATTTCTTTTTCTTACTATTAAACTATTTTTTTTATAATTGAATTACCTTTTAAAGTATGTTACAATTTAGATAATGTTGTATATCCTTAAAAAACAATATAATAAGTCTTAACAAATATGAGGTGGAATTAACTATGAAAACTACATCCCCTATAATTATACAGCTATTGGGTAATTTTTCTATTAGCTATAATGATGTATCTCTAAATACAAATAATCTAAGTAATCAGCTTTGTAATTTAATCTCTTTTTTAATTATCAATCGTGGGAAATCTGTTTCTCAAGAATCTACAATTGACGCCATTTGGCCAGAAGGAGTAAATAATCCAGCTGCTGCACTTAAAAATTTAGTGTATCGTTTTAGAAAATTGAGCGAAGAAGAAGGATTTGAATTTAGTCGTAATTTTATCATTTCAACAAAAGGAAATTACATTCTTAATCCTAATTTGGAATACGATATAGATATTGATACTTTCGTAACATTATGCAAACAATATGAACAATGTGAGGATTCTGCAAAAAAAGCAACCTTTTTAAGAAAATCGATTGATTGTTACAAAGGCGATTTATTATCTACTTTAAACCAAAAAACTTGGATTACCCCTATAAGTGTTAGATATAATAATGTCTATTTTCAAAATTTATATGAGCTACTTGATTATTATGAAAATGCGAAAGATTACGAAGCAATGAAAATAGTAGCTCAACAAGGTATAGCAGTTAATTTATTTGAAGAAGAAGCTCATAGATATTATTTGCTTGCGTTGTCAAATTTACATTGCCAACAACAAGCAATAAATCACTATATTTATATTAGTGATTTATTCTTTAAAGATTTGGGTGTAAAATTAAGTCCTCAAACGAGAACTTTATATAACGAAATAGCAAAAACAACTCAAACAAACAGCACGGATATTTCTGCTCTAAAAAATGATTTAAACGAAGATCCTGATGATATTTCTGAGGCTTTTTATTGTGAATTAGAAGTCTTTAAACAAGTCTATCGATTTGAAGCTCGTTCTGCCGCAAGAACTGGTACCAGTATATTCATTGGTCTTTTTACTATCAATGGCGCAAGCAACAAAGAGCCCGAAAAAAGTGCACGCGATAAAGCTATGAATCATTTGCACCAAACAATTCGAGAAAGTTTAAGAAAAAGTGATATTTTTAGTCGATGTTCTCCAAACCAATATGTACTTATGCTTCCAATGATTAATTTTGAAAATGGTATGGTTGTACTATCTAGAATAGATAAAAAATTCAAATCAACATTTCATTCAAAAAAAGTTACGCTTTCTCATAATTTACAACCACTTGATCTTAGTTTATTTCTTTAATACAGAAAAATAATAAAAGCAATGTCAAAATCGACATTGCTTTTATTATTTTTCCCCTTCATATCCTTGGAATTTCTCTCCATTATAAAAAGAGAATCCATCTTTTCCTTTTCTTTTCGAAAGATAAAGCGCCGTATCGGCTTTTGCATACAGTGTTTTAAAATTATCCGTCTTATCTGTAACGAGTGCAATTCCGATACTTGCTGATATTGTTATAGTTTTCCCATCAGACGTAGTATAAACAGTTTTAATTAAATCACAAATATTTTGTAATCTTATTTTTAAGCCTTCAATCTCTGATGTTTTAACAAACACCATAAATTCATCTCCACCAATTCTTCCAACAATATCATCTTCTTTTCTAAGAGAGTTAATATTATTGTCACATCGGAAAATACTAGTTAATTTTCTTGAAATTTCATGCAATAAATCATCTCCAAATACATGGCCAAAATTATCATTGATTAATTTAAAATTATCTAAATCAATAATAAGCAAAGCTCCTTTATAAGGTGGATTTGTTTGACTATTTATAAATTCATTTACAAGTTGTTTTGTCATTCCATGATTGTACAATCCAGTTAATGTATCTCTTTCTGATCGTTTTTTAATTTCAAGTTCAAGTTTTTTTTCTACATTAATGTCTTTTGAATATATAAATGCCATAATACAATTAGTTACACTTGCTTTATACAAAGTAATAAAAGTTTTAAGCCAAATATACTCTGTACTTCCAAATAGCATTGCTCTAAACTCAATTGTTAAGTCTACTTCTCCATGTTCATAACAATTTGATAGATGTTTTTCACTCATGAATTCTAGAACAGACTCTAAATCCTCTTTATAAATTCGAAACGGAAGACTATTTGAAATGATTTCACTATAACAATCATTTTTATTCTCTATTTTTTCATAAGATTTACCAAATCCAGAAATAATACGATTTTCAGATATATTTACTTCTAAACCTACAATTGCTTGATCAATAACCGAATTTTTAAATTGCTTTTCATCCTCGACAATATTTGATAAAATATCGCTTTTTTCTTTATAATTAAGTAATTGACCCGTTTTTATTGTGAAGAGCAACACTGTGTATAATGCGAAAAACATTGTAATAGATACTGCTATCACATTATATTTAACAAATAAGCTTGTATCTTCCTTCAAGAAAATTAAAGAATTAAATATAAAATAACCATTTGAAAAAATAAGCCATAAAGTCATAAATAGCAACTGCTCTTTATTTTGGTTAATAATCTTAATTGCTTTAGCAGGTATCACTATTTTTACTAATACACTAATACAAATAAGTATTGCCATTGATATGTTTAAAGAATCAAGTGCAAATATACTTTGATTTATTTCATATAAACTATATTTATAAATCAAAGCGTATACACTCATCATAATTGCTCGAATTATCATAATATGTGTTGTAACTGCTAATGCGACAAAAATCAACCGTAAAACAGGTTCTTTATAAAGTAATATTAACTCAGCTAATAAACAAAGAATAATGAAAATATATTGCATGGTTATATTTCTACTATCCGAAATAACAACATATGTAAATAAAAGTGTATTAAATGCATACACAATATACATCATGCTTTTTCTTATGCGACGGTTTTCTAAAAACGTCTCTATAAAGGCGAATATTGCTGTATTGTATGCAAACAGCAAAAAAATGAATAAAATCAATCTATTATTTATTGGCATAATATAACCTTTCTCTGACTCTCTAAGAGAATCAATATTTATTTATTTCTTGAAGTACTATAACACCTTCCATGATACTATCATAATCAAACATTGTAAGATGATATTTGATATTTGAAAGTTCTTGAGCTATTTCTTCTGACCAACTAAATTCACTCAATTCATTTAAGATTTCTTCAATTTTTCCGATATTTGCAAACTCTGCTGCTAAATACAATTCTTTTAAATTATTATTTAATAATTCAACATTCCCTATAGCTAATTTTTTAACTGATTTTTGATCTGGTAAAGTATTATGAATAAGTGGTGCTATTTCATCAAGAATATCATCTAACATTGATAAAAAGGTAGTTAAATATCCTTCTATAAATGAAAAATCTAAGTTTATCGAAGCCATTTCAAGTTTTGCTGCAATATTAGATAATTCTTGTGCTCCAATTGTTGCAGATGTACTTTTTAAACTATGCACTTCAGTTCTAAAAGATAAAAGATCTTTCTTTTGAAAAGATTGCTCCAAAGAAGAACGCTTTATCATACCATCTGTATAGTACGATGACAAGATATTTAAATAATCTTCTTTACGTCCACCTACAGAAGCTATTCCTTTTTCTGTATCCACACCTGAAATTACATACTCCAACGTATCAATTTCATTTTCTACTTGTTCTCTTTTTAAACCAGATATTTTTTTATCATTTGGAATCCATTTTGCAAGAACATGGGCAAGTTTTCCAATTTCTATTGGTTTTGCAAGAAAATCATTCATTCCCTCACGAATAAACATTTCTCTTGTACCAACAAGTGCATTTGCAGTGAGTGCAATTATTGGCATTTTTTGATAATAATCATCCTTAAGTTTTCGAATTGCAATAGTTGCATCAATTCCATCCATTTCTGGCATCATATGATCCATAAACACCAAATCATACTTTTTATTTTTCACCTTTTCAATAGCTATCAAACCATTTTCTGCTGTATCAACAGTAAATTGATATGGATATAAAAGGCCTGTTGCAACTTTAAGATTAACTGGATTATCATCTACGACTAGAACATGTGCTTTAGGTGCAATAAAATTATAATCATGTCTATCATAAATTCCAAATTCATCCTCCTCTTTTTGCCCATTCAATAAATTTGCTATTTGTAAACAGTTTACAGGAATCGAAATACTATGCACAGTATCATCTTCAATGGTTTCACCATAATCAGCGAAAACCGCTAACGCAACATTTAATTCATGTTTTTTAATAAGTTTTTTTACTTTTGTTAAATGCATGGATGAAGTTAATATATAATCATAAGGCATAAGATTTATATTGTCACTCAATTCCGATTGATTCATACAAGGAATGCATTTGCATCCTAAGTTTTCAATTGTTACTGTAATAGATTCTATAAATACTGCTCTTGATTCATATACAAGTACAGATTTCGCCTTAGGAACAGTTGAAAGCACTTCATATTCTGGACATTCTTGAAAAATATTTACAGTAAATAGTGAGCCCTTATTAATTGTACTTTGAACACTAATTTCTCCATCCATCATCTCACATAACTGTTTTGAAATTGCAAGACCTAATCCTGTCCCCTCAATACTACGATTTTTAGTTGTATTAATTCGTTCAAATTCTGCAAACAATCTTTCTAAATCTTCTTCCTTAATACCAAATCCTGTATCCTCCACTTCAAAACAAAGTTTTGTCTTTGTTCCTACCATTTCACCATAGACACGGAAAGAAATGTATCCATTTTCAGTAAATTTAATAGCATTACTCAATAAATTAATTAAAATTTGTTTAATACGTATTTCATCTCCAATTAATCTAGCAGGAAGCTTAGAATCAATATTTGTTACAAATAACAATGGCTTTTTACCCAAGCGCATTCTTGAAATTTCAATTACATCATTTAATAGAGAAGAAAGCTCATATTGTGAATTTACAATTTCAAGCTTCCCTGATTCTATCTTTGATATATCAAGAATATCATTTATAATATTTAATAAACTATTACACGCATTTTTAATTCCAATCGCATATTCTGATGATTGCTTATCTTTACTTTCACGTAAAATGATTTCTGCAAATCCAGAAATGGCGTTCATTGGTGTTCTTATTTCATGACTCATATTTGCAAGGAAATTCGTTTTAGCTTTTGAACTAAGAAGCGCCTCATCCATTGCAGCACGTAAAGCATCTTCTTTTGCTTGTAATTTTGCAAGCATAGCCTTAAACTCTCTCAAATCTCGTGTATATCCAGCTACAATAAAATCGTCTTTATAGCGAATTCTTACAAGCGTTATTTCCGATGGAATAGGTGTTCCATCAAGTTTTTGATGAACCCACTCAAATTTGCAAAATCCTTCTTCAAATGCTTTTGTTATATTTTCAATTGCCATTTCACTTGTTAATCTTCCACATGGTTGATATTCTGGAGAAAGTTCAAAAAAACGGTCCAAATATTCTTGTTGTGATGACAATTCAAAAAGTCTTACAGCCTCTTCGTTGCAAGTCATATTTCGAAAATCAGTTGTCCACAAATTACAACAAAGCGGTGTTGCATCAAGCATTAATTGAATACGCTCTTCTGCTTCTCTTGTTTGTTTTTCTCCTTCATTTTTTTGAATAGAATTGGCAAGAAAAAAACCTACAATACTGAGCATTTTTTCTTCGACTTCTGTAAAAAGTTCTTCATCCTTACAATTATCAATGCCAATAAAGCCCCATATCTCATTATTCAAAATAATTGGTGATACTAAAAAAGCTTTTACTCCTCTTAATGCCATTTGAATTCTTTCAAATCCATCTAAATTGGCGGAAAGAGTATTTAATTTTTTTCCATCCATAAAATGATTATGAATACTTGGAAGATATTTTGCATACGGAACATACTCTCTACTTGAACTAGAAAATAAACTTAATATTTCATCGTTTGTAACATTAACATTTAAATCTTTCGCTATTTTTTCGATTCCATCTTTATCTACCAACTTATTAAAATCAACACTAAACGACATAACTTCTTTTAAAGAAGTATATTCATATAATAATTTACAATGAGCCTCTCCATCAATAGTTTTATTTTTCCATAATGCAATTCGCTCTTTCCCTGATGCATTACAATACTTTTCCAACGCAGATTGTATTACCTCATCAATATCTTCTAAATGATTTACAGAGAACAAATTTTGAGAAATTTCATTTACAGTCCACAACATCTTATCCTGTTCTGTAAGTACCTTTGTTCTATTCTCAATTTCACTCTCCAAATATTTTTTATTATATTCAAGTTCCTTTAATGTTTCTTGCAATCGTTCCTCCGAACGTTTTAATGCATCTATGTTAAGATGTGCTCCAATTAGTCTTATTGGTTTTCCATCCTTGTCCCGCTCTGCTATTTGTGCTATATTACGCGTCCAAATAAGTCTACCATCCTTATGTTTCATACGAATTTCACATTCATATCTTTGTAATTCACCCGACAAATATTTATTAAGAATACTCATAGACCGTTCCAAATCTTCTTGATGAATCATAGATGCCCATTCTTCTACTACTCCAGTTATTTCATGTTTAGAGTAACCTAACATTCGCAAAAATTCATCATTGTATTGTATTCTATTCTTAGTCATGTCCCAATCACAAGTTCCAAGCCCTCCAACAGTAACAGCAATGTTGAGTGTTTCTTGATTTTTTCTTAGCATCTCTTCTGCGTTTTTTATTCTAGAAATATCTTGAAGCACACCAAGAAAACGGAGTGCTTTGCCATCCTCATCATACTCAGTAATTTTTCCTTTATCCTGCACCCAAATAATACTTCCATCCTTGCGCACCATACGGAATTCCGCCTTATATAAAGCGCTTTCACCTAAAAGATGTTTGTTAATTTGTTCATCAACATATGCTAAATCCTCTGGAAGTACCATGCTTTGCCAGGTTTCTACCACTTGTGGTAAATCCTCTACACAATACCCTAGGATTTCAGCCCATGCAGTACTGTAAATTATATTTCCTGTTTTTGTATTCCAATCCCATGCTCCAATTTGAGTCATAGAAAGCAAATCTCCAAGTGGGCTATCTATATGATTACTCTCATTCCTATACATTCTATATATCCTCTCTCCACTGCATATCAGCTTCGTCTTTATTCGCAACCGCAATCATTTTAAAAACATCCGAAACACGTTCAAAAACACTTACAAGAAGTGGATCAAAATGTGTTCCACTATTTTCTAGTATAATGGTTTTTGCTTCTTCATGTGTAAATGGTTTTTTATAAGGACGTTCCGAAATAAGTGCATCATAAACATCTGCAATTGCCATCAATCGTCCTTCAATTGGAATTTCCTTTCCTTTCAGTGCACGTGGGTACCCTGTACCATCCCAACGTTCATGATGTGATCCTGCAAAAGATGCAGCTATTTCCAAGAATTGTTTTTCCTGTACCGTACCCATTGCATATTGAATCGCATTTTCTCCAAGAGTTGTATGTGTTTTCATTACCTCAAATTCCTGTGGGGTTAATTTTCCTGGTTTTAAAAGAATACTATCTGGAATCGACATCTTACCTACATCATGTAACTGAGAAGCATGTATAAAAAAATCATCTTCTTTTTGCAATTCATCTATATATATTTTTTGCGCTCTCACTTCTGCCAATAATACTGCCAAATAGTTTTGTGTCCGTATTAAATGTCCTCCAGTAGAACCATCTCGTCGTTCTACCATATCCGCCATCACGTGAACTATAGAATATTGCAAATCGGAAATAACCTTTGTTTTTTCCTCCACCATTTTTTCAAGATTCTGACTATACTGCTGAAGCTGTAATTGAAGTGCTACTCGTCGCAACAACAAAGGAAAGGAAAAAGGCTTCGTTATATAATCAACTGCTCCTAAATCTAGCCCCACAAGCTCGCTTGAATTATCATCTTTTGCAGTAAGAAAAATAACTGGTACATTACGAACTGGTGATTTAGATTCTTTAATTTGTTTAATAACATCAAATCCATTAATTCCTGGCATATCCACATCTAGTAAAATAAGATCAGGTGTAACGCGTTCAAACATTTTTAGAGCCTTTTCTCCTGATGGAATCAGTAACACTTCATACTGCTTTTCTAAAGCAGTCCGTGCAATGTTTAAATTAGTCACATTATCATCTATTACCATAATCCGAAATTTTTCACTCGCGTTCATGTGTTTCTTTCTCCTATATTTCACATTCAAAATATTTTTCGTAGCAACATTAGTGGTTCATTATTCATCAACCGATTCAATAATTCCACGTTTACTTTCATATCCTGCAAACTTTTCACCATTATAAAAAGAATATACATTCTTACCTTTGCTTTTTGAAATATAAAGTGCTACATCTGCACCTTTATATAACTCATCAAAACACGTTCCATTTTTTGGAAAAACTGAAATTCCTATACTACTTGATATTGTAATTTCTACATTATTATCACTTTTATATGTATTATTAAAAGCTTTACAAATGCTTTCTGCCTTATTTATTAAAATATCTTTACTTGTCGTATTTTTAATAAAAATCATAAACTCATCGCCACCAACACGTCCGATAATGTCTTCACGACCTTCTAAATCTTCCATTTCACTTGGATTTCTAAAAATATTTTTTAACTTTTCAGAAAGATCACATAATACTTTATCACCAAATGAATGGCCTAATGTATCATTAACCATTTTAAAATTATCAACATCAATAATAAATAAAGCTCCATTATGCATATATTTTGCTTTCGCATTTAAAAAATCTGAAATTAGTTTTTCAATCGTTCCTTTATTATATAGATTTGTTAAAGAATCTCTTTCCGCCTTATTTTTAAGTTCTATTTCAAGTAATTTTCCCTCATGAATGTTCTTAACATATGCAAACGCCTTAATATCTCCAGTAGCATTATCAACATATAAATTTGTTGTCCCTTTAACCCAAATATAATTACCATTACCATTCACTCTTCGATATACAAGCTCTGTTTCTTTACTTCCATCATAATACTCCCCAAAAAGATTTTCTAGTGAGGCATGACTTATAAACATAGCTACATCATTTGGGTGAATTACTTTTAAAGCCATTTCTTTCAAAATAAGACTATATTGATATTTAAATTTAGCAAGCATATCTCCATAATCCTCAAATCCTTTTACTAATAAATTTTTTGATAGATTAACTTCATAAACACTTATTGCATCATTGATTACAGCGTTTCTAAATTGATGTTCTGTTTCAATGGTTTTAAACAATTCAATATTTTGTTGCTTAATATATACAGATTCCCCTACTTTAATAGAAAAAAATAAAACAATATAATACCCAACAAGAAAAGCAATTGCTACTGCAAATTGATTTCGCACTACAAATTCAACTGGTAATTCCTTGCTATATACTTCTGCATTTATAAAAATCAAGTAAATACAAACAGTTCCAACCCAAGAAATTAAAAAAACAAGTTGCTCAATATGCTCAGTAATGATTCTTGCTTTTTCAGCAGAAAGTAGTTTTTTTACCATAAATAACATAATATCTAACACAAAGAAAGTTGCACCAATAGAAATCATAAACCAACGTTGATCTTGTAATAGTTCATAGATCGACAATCCAGTTATCATAGAACATACACTAACACAAATTGCTCTTACAGATACTATATTTAAAGTATAGGAAAGAACAAGTGCAATAATACGTAATATCTTATCTCTATAAAACAAAATAAATTCAATACAGATAATAAGTACATAAAACAAATATCCAGTAGTAGATGTTGAATTTGGAATTAATGTTAAAAGCATTGCAAAACCAACATTTAAGATTCCCAATGGAATTCTACATATTTTTTTAAGGCAAGCATTTTGCAAAAAAGTATCTCCAAGTTCAAAAACAAAAAAAGTATACAAAATAATTACAACAGCTACTATTGTACCTTGCATATAAAAATTTTCTAGAATCATATATTTCAGCCCTCTATTCTTGTTTCTTCGCATTTAGTAATAAAAATAAATGTTATCATATGATTAAATTAATTATAATTCTATAAACAAACTCAAAATAATTCATTAAGCATACGTTTTTATAATATCATAATTTTACTGTTATATCAATGTATTTCCCTGAATTACTTGCAATCTACTGTGTTAATACATAGTACAACTATAAGTAGATTAAGCCTATTTTATTAAACTACTTATCTAAAAAAAACAAAGAAAATACGAAAACCATTCTATATCCATTTATCATTGAAGATACTATACTAAAGACAAATAAAAACAAAGGTGGTGAACATTATGAACATTGAATCGTTATACATTAACACAGTATTTATTGCAGGCATTTTATCTTTTCTTTCTCCTTGCATTATTCCTTTATTGCCAGTCTATTTTTCTACATTTGGTAATGAAGAGATTCTAAATGCTCAAAAGGAACAAAAATTTTCTTTAAGAATTTATCTTGTGCTAAGGACATTGTTATTTGTTGCTGGTGTAGCATGCTGCTTCGTGATTTTAGGATTTGGAGCTGGTTTTCTTGGCAATTTAATCAATAGTGATATTTTCCTAAAGATTATGGGTGCCATAGTAATTATAATGGGCTTGCATCAAACAGGACTCATAAAAATCAAAAAACTATATAGCCAAAAGAAAGTAGATTTAGGCAGAGCACAAAAAAAAGATGCACTCGGAATTTTTCTTTTAGGATTTACGTTTAGTTTTGGTTGGACACCTTGTATAGGACCTGTCCTGGCAGCGATTTTAGGATTATCTGCCGGAAGTTCTACTGCAATGTATGGTGCACTTTTAATGGCAGTTTACTCTCTTGGATTTGCAATTCCTTTTATTATTTTAGCTCTTTTTTCAGAGATATTGTTACGTAAAACAAAATTACTTAATAGGCATCTTGGTAAAATCAAAATAATTAGTGGACTTGTAATTATTCTAATGGGTATCTTTTTAATGACAAATAATTTAAATATTTTTGTAGCATGGATTGGAGGATTTTAATATGAAAAAACAAATTTTACTTGTAACTTTATTGGCAGTTTGTGCGGTACTATTTGCCGCATGTGCAAAAAAAAATATGAATTTAGAAACAATGGAATCAGAAAGCAAAATGGATGATGCAAAAACAACAGAATCAACAAGTATGTCGAATGAACAAATGATGGCAAACGACCCCGCTCCAAATTTCACATTTACAAACTTTGATGGAAACACTGTATCACTTGCTGATTTTTCTGGCAAACCAGTTTATATTAAGTTTTGGGCTTCTTGGTGCTCTGTTTGCCTAAGTTCTTTACCAGAAGTAGATGAACTTTCTTCCATGGATAAAGATTTTGAAGTAATTACAGTAGTGGCACCTGGCTTTAGTGGTGAAAAAAATATGGAAGATTTTAAAACTTGGTATGCAGATAAAGGATATGAAAATATTACAGTACTCTTCGATGAAGACGGAACATATATGAAAGAATTTGGTATACGTGCATTCCCATCTTCTGCATATATTGATGAAAATGGTGGACTAATTAAATTGGAAATTGGTCACACTTCTAACGAAACTATCATTGATTCTTTTTAAATTAAGAAGAAATTACTTATAAACTTTACCTTTGCAGAAAGGAGGAAATGATTATGAAACTACAAAGCACCAAACTACTTGCACTACTTGTCGTCGCAATACTAATAATTAGCTTTATATTTATTAACTATAAATCAGGAGGTATCAATAAAACTATGAAGGATCAAAATGCAGCACCTAATTTTACATTTACTAATTTCGAAAATCAAACAGTAACACTTTCTGATTTTCAAGGAAAGCCTCTCTATATAAAATTTTGGGCTTCATGGTGCCCTATATGTCTAGGTACATTAGGTGATGTTGACGAACTATCGGCACAAGATAATGATTTTAATATTATTACCGTTGTTGCTCCAAATTATAATGGTGAAAAATCTTTAGAAGATTTTAAAATGTGGTATAATGGATTAGATTATAAAAATATCAATGTTGTCTTTGATGAAAAAGGAACTTTTATGAAAGAATTCGGTGTAAAAGCAATGCCATCCAATGCATTTATAGATGCTAATGGAAATCTTATAGATTTTAAGGTTGGACCAATTGATAATGATGATATAAAAAATGGATTTTCTACAAACCTTGTAGCAACCTCACCATCCATGGTTACAAAACAAGCAACGGATCCAAATCACATAGCAACAGAAGCTACTATTTACCTTGCAGGTGGGTGTTTCTGGGGTGTTGAAGAATATATGTCTCGTATCCCCGGCATATTAGATGCACGTTCCGGATATGCAAACGGCTCAACAAATGACCCTACTTATCAAGATGTTATTACCGGAAAAACAGGTTACGCTGAAACGGTAGAAGTTGTTTATGATAGCAGTGTTTTACCATTAGATGTTCTATTGCAAAGTTACTTTAAAATCATCGATCCAACAAGAGCTGATGGACAAGGAAATGATATTGGTGACCAATATAGAACAGGAATATTCTATACAGATGACCAAGAATTAACTACAATTGAAACAGTTGTTATGAGTGAACAAGAAAAATATACCACTCCTATTCGTACAGAAGTAACTCCATTAACTGGATTTTACTTAGCTGAAGAATACCATCAAGATTACTTGAAAAAAAATCCAAATGGATATTGTCATATTGATGTTTCGTCAGCTGAGGAGACTTCTTTAGAACTTGCAATCAACTCCAAGGAATATGCAGTTCCTACTAAAGAATATTTAAAAGAACACTTAAGTGATATTCAATACCGTGTTACACAAGAAAATGATACAGAACGTGCTTTTTCAAATGAGTACTTTGATAATTTTGAAAGTGGATTATATGTAGATATTGTAACAGGGGAACCTCTATTTTCTTCTGAAGATAAGTATGAATCAGGCTGTGGTTGGCCAAGTTTTACAAAACCAATCATTCCAGACGTTGTTGTAGAACATACTGATACAAGTTTTAAGATGGTACGTACCGAAGTACGAAGCAGAAGCGGTAACATTCACTTAGGCCATGTATTTAATGATGGTCCAAAAGAGAAAGGTGGATTAAGATATTGTATCAATAGCGCCTCTATTGAATTCATTCCATATAATGAATTAGAAACAAGAGGATATGAACAATTACTTCCTTATATTCATGAATAATTATTTGCTTTTTACTTTTTAAAATTTAAAATGGAGGATGCTATCACTTTTTCAACGAAGAAAGAATAGCAAAAAAGTTTATGTATAATCTATTAATTGTTGAAGATGAAAATTTAGTCCGCAGGGGTATTAAAACCCTTGTGGACTATAAAACTTTAGGAATAAATGAAATTTTCGAGGCAGAAAATGGAAAAATTGCTCTTGAACTATTTGAAAAAGAAACAATTCATCTTATTTTTGCAGATATCAATATGCCTAAAATGAATGGTCTTGATTTTTCTAAAAAGGTTAAAGAATTAGATCCTACTGTCAAAATCGCTTTAATTACTGGGTATGATTATTTTGAATATGCCTTAACTGCTTTAAAAATTGGTATAGATGATTATATTTTAAAACCCATTTCAAAAGATGACGTAACAGAACTTTTAATAAAATTAATCGAAAAAAGAAAAGAAGCAGATGGAATATCTTCTATACAAAAGTCAGCTGAATTATTAACTCAAAACTCTTCTATTGAGGAAGTTGGATTCAAAAAGACGGTAATTGATGAAATCAGAAAAAATATTAATAATACTACATTCTCTCTTTCCACACTAGCAGATTTAACTGGTTACAACACTACATACTTAAGTACTCTTTTCAAAAAAAACTTTGGTATGAATTTTAGAGATTATCTATTAGATACAAGACTAGAACATGCAAAAATTTTACTACTTTCAAGTTCAATGAAAAATTATGAAATTTCACAAGCAATTGGAATTGAAGATGCAAATTATTTTAGCGCATGTTTTAAACGAAAATTTGGTGTAACTGTTTCAGAATTTCGGTCTTTACGGGGGATGATATAATGAAAAATAAATTAAAAATTGATACAAATAGTTTTCGTTTTAAAATTGCATTTTATTACTTAGTTGCAAGCCTATCTGTAATTTTGATTTTTAGCTGCGTAATTTATACTGTCGTATCGTATATTATTGTAAAAGAAACTGTCTCTAAAACAGAAATGGCTCTAAAATCAAGCTCTGAGAATATCGGAGAATTATTACGTTTCAAAAAAAGTTTGTTACAATTATACTCTTACGACCCTACATTACAAGCTCTTTCTAATGGAGAAACACAACTTCAAGAAAATGTTGTAAAGCAATTGACTACTCTTGCACAAAGTGATGTCAATATTTTAGGTGTTTTTGTTTCTTTAAATGATGGATTTTCTCTTAGTAGTACACATCTTCCTATTTCAAGTCGTTCCTCTACTCTTAGTACACAACTTCCTTGCATTACAGATGAACGAACTGGCGATTATCAACATAGTGATGATTGGACCATTACACTTGCTGTTCCAATTAAAGATGAATCAGATACACAATTAGGGCTTCTAGGTGTAGATTTAGACTACTGCATCTTTTCTCATACACTTGAAACTCTTAACTTAGGTGGAACGGACTTAATTTATATCAAAGATGGAAAAGATGATATAATCTTTCGCAGTGATAAAATTTCTATGAGCACAGAAAATACTAAAACAGTATTTTCCAATACACCACAAAATGGATATGATTCGAAAAGCAATACTTTAGTATATAGTATTTTAGTCCCAAATACAGATTGGACAATGATCGGAGTTGTTACACCAGATGGTCTAGATATTTTAAAACGTCAACTATTCGATATTGTGATATTTAGTACCTTACTTCTGTCATTTGCATTACTTGTAATTTCCGTTATCGTTTCGCGCAATCTAACAGATCCTATTTCACGGCTTGCTGATGGAATGGAGGATATACAAGATTTGGCAATATTAAGTATTCGAAATGATGAAATTTCTGAAACAGCAGTTTTAACACAAAGCTATAATCGGATGATCGAAAAAATTAAAACTTTAATGCATGAACTTGAACAAAAACAAGAAGAATTAAGAGGGGCAGAATTTGATGCCTTAACAAGCCAAATTAATCCTCATTTTTTATATAATACATTAGATACCATTGTTTGGTTAGCCGAATTCAAGGATACCGATAAAATCATTAAAGTAACTAAATCATTGGCATCCTTTTTTAGATTATCTTTAAATGGCGGTAGATCGATTGTTACTCTTGGAGATGAAATGGAACATGTAAAACAATATTTAATTATACAAAAAGAACGATATGGAGACAAATTTGACTACTCTTTTGAAGTAGAGGAAAATACCTTGGATTTTTTGATGCCTAAAATTTTATTACAACCGATTGTAGAAAATGCAATTTATCATGGGATAAAGCCAATGGATTCAAATGGTTTTATTACCATTAAAGCATATATGCACGAATCTAATTTAATTCTTACCATTACAGATGATGGCGTTGGCTTTGATACATTTTCCCCTAGTGGTGTCGGCATTAAAAATGTAAAAAAGCGAATCCAACTTTTTTATGGTGCAAGTTCCGAATTAACGATACAATCATTAGGAAAGGGGACACGAGTAACCTTAACCTTACATGATACATCAATAAAGCAACTTCATGATTCATGAAGTTGCTTTACTAGTTATAAAGATTATAATGTTTCAGTGCATTTGCAATACCATCTTCTAAAATATCAGTGGTTACAAATTCACAACATTTTTTTATCTCATCCGTCGCATTTCCCATAGCAACCGAATGTTTAACAACATGAAGCATATCAAAATCATTTGCGCTATCTCCAAATGCATAACAATCCTCTATAGATACCCCTAGTTCTTTTGCAATCCATTCAATCGCTGTCCCCTTATTAAAACCACGTTGAATAATCTCAAGCACCCCATTTCCATATGTAATCGCTGCAAGATCCTCTCCTAATAGATCCTGTACTTGTTCTTCAAGATGCGCTGGAATACGATGTAGTAAAAATTTTTGAAAAGTAAAATCATCTGTAAATATTGCTTCGATATCTGTTTTATAATCTGCGAAAAAAGCATATGCATGTTGTACCTCTTTGTTAGAAAACCCTTTATTATGAGGATCAAAATAGATGGTATGCTCTGCTTCAAAACAACTTGGAATATGAATCGTACGAAGAAATTCTACTATTTCAATGGCACGTTTTGTTGGTAATGTGTTATGAAATACTTTTTTACCATCTAAATAAATGGATGCTCCGCATCCACAAATATACCCATCTACATCTAATTCCCTAATGATACTTGGCAAAGAGATATTCGTTCGTCCAGTATTAATAAAAATTTTATGCCCTGCTTCTTTCGCTTTTTTAATCGCACAAAGTGCACTATCTGGAATAAATTTTTGTCGATGTGGAAGTAATGTTCCATCAATATCAAAAAAAAGTAATTTCATTACATCTCCATTTCTAGTTCTGATTCAACTTCATCCACTTGCGTTTGTTGCTCATCTACTATTTCTTCTTGTTGTATTGTCTCTATTTTTTCTTGTTCCTCTATAGATTTAGAATCTTTCTCTTCAAATAAAGCTTTTTTATATTTCTTATGTTGCGTTGCCAACATGGCAGCTTGTTTTGCCATCTGATACATTTTAGGAGAATATTCCATAAGCTTTTTTTCATCAATAGCAGGTACATGTCCTCCTTTAGAAATTCTGCGTGCAATTTCTAAAATCTTTCCTTGATTCCTTAGATTCTCACCCTCTGCCTCTTCTACTTTTTGTAAATCTTCAAAATTATTTCCACCAACAAAAGACGCCTCTTCACTCATATTTTTTAAGCTTTCTTGCATATTCTCTAGCTTTTCTTTTGCTTCATCAGAAATAGACAGCTGAACAGCCTCTGGTTTTATAACCTCGCCTTTTGTCCCCATCTCTGTTTTTACAGCTACTTTTTCTTGTGTTTTTTTTGTAGTATTTGCATTGCCAATCATCGTACCAATCTGTCCAATCATACTTTTTCCTCCATGAATTCAGTGTGTAGACTTTATCTTGATATATGTATCGTCATTTATATAAACTTTGTTTACTGCATAATCAAAAAACATTCTATTTTTTTGAAAAAAGATAGTTTTTGCGATATTCACTTGGAGATACACCACACTCTCTTTTAAATATTTTCATAAAATGTTTTTCATTTTCATAACCCACCAAATTACTAATATCAATGATCTTTTCTTCTGTTGTTTCTAAAAGTTTTTTTGCTTCATCCATACGTATTTGCTTTAAATAATTTACAAAATTTGTTCCTGTATATTGTTTAAAGCATAAGGAAAACAACGAATAATTCATAGAAACATAATTAGAAACCACCGCCATATTTAAATCTGTTTTAAAATTATCATGAATAAAAAGTATTGCTTTATTAATTTTGTCCTTATTTTTATAATCCTCAAATTCACATACTATTTTTTCTTGCGTACTTCTAATCCACAAATCAAAACGTTTAAAGTACTCTTGTCCTGTATTGTAACTTAACGGAATCTGTATTTCCTGAAATGCCTCAATATCACAATCTATTATTCTGCAATAAGTTTCATATAACCCTTTAATCAATTGCTCTGTCATACAATAAAAGTCTTCTGCAGCTATTTTATTCATCTTTGCCTTTAGAAGCATATTGTGATACTTTTTTAATTCACCTTCCATCTTATCAGTGCCGTATACTTGAACAAAATGCTCCACAAACTCTTTTGAGATTGGTTCATACTTACTCGTTCGTTCTTTGTAATAGCAATAAGGGCAACTCCTAATAAATGCCTCCTTTCGTGCAATTTGTGCTTCTAAATATGCGTTCTTTAATGATGCAATCCCATTATGTATATCACTCATTCCAATGGAAAATTCTTTTGAAATATTTTCAATTTCTTCTACCATTTCCTTCGAAATAATAGAAACACTATAATCTCCTACATCCTCTATATAAATACCCTTTTTTAGTGTATTATTTTTTTCTTTTTTATTGAAACAACAAACTAAATACTCATCTGTTGGAAAAATATCATCTAATTGCTTTCTAATAATTTCCACTTCTGATTCACTAATGGTATCATTCAATAATAAATATTTAATTTGCTGATATCCAATTTGTTTTTCTAAATAATTTTCTCCTTTTTCTTCTTCTATATCGTTACAAATATTACGTAAAACTACCTCTAGTTTTTCTCGCTCAATTGGTTTTAATAAATAATCTCTTACTCCTTGACGCAATACTTCTACCGCGTAATTAAAATCGTCATACCCACTTACAACTATTGTATGAGGACATTGTTTTATCTGTTTTAGCGCTCCAACTAATTCAATTCCATCCATTTTTGGCATTCTAATATCTGTAATAAGAATATCAATTTTTCTTATTTTTAATAGTTCTAATGCTTCAAAACCATTTTTTGCTTGTAAAATTTCTTCAATTGGCAATTTCATTCTCTTTATCATAACGACAATTCCTTCTCGAATCATCTTTTCATCTTCTACCACTAAAACTGTATTCATTCAGACCCTCCTGACTTAATCGGTAATCTTACAATTACCTTTGTAAAGCAATCCTTTTTCGATTGAACATGAATTCCATATTTTTCTCCAAATGAAATTTGTATGCGATCTTGTACATTTTTCAGTCCTATTCCATTCCCTGCGCCGCCACTTGTTTCAATCTCACCTTTTATTTTATTTTCTAGTTCCGTTACTTGTTGTTCGCTCATCCCTTTACCAGAATCTGTTATTTCAATAAAACAATCTTGCTCTTTCACATAGGCCTTAATATAAATACTAGCATCTTGTGCTAGTTCTTCAATCCCATGATAAATTGCATTTTCTACAATCGGCTGTAATGTTATTTTTGGAATTTCTAGATGAAGTAAGGTTGGTGAAACATTGACAGACAAATGTATTTCATAATCAAATCTTAGATTAATCAAAGTGAGATAATCTTTGATATATTCAATTTCTTGCCCTACCGAAACATTTTTCACGCTCCACTTCATTCCATAGCGAAGTAATTTTCCTAAAGATGTTACCGCATCTGATATTTCATATTTTTCATCGATTTCTGCCATCATTTTTATAGACTCTAAGACATTATAAATAAAGTGTGCATTGATCTGATTTTGAAGCGCTTTGATTTCTGAATTTTTCATTAATACTTCACGTTCTATGCTATCTTTCATCAACTGTTGAATAGTATCTAGCATAATATTGATTTGTTTTGCAAATACTCCCATTTCATCTTCACCAATCACAGATACTCTTGCATCCAAATCACCTGCTGCCACATTATTCACGATGTTAAGCATCATATAATATTTTTTTAAAAGCATTTTTACAATAAAATTAATAACAAATATAAGAACAAGAAAAATAAGAAAAATAAGTGCGCTATAATATAATTTAGTAATTTGTAACTCTCTTGTTTCTTGTTCTAAATTAATAATTTGGATAAATGTTCCTGATAACTCTTTCACAGGAACTACCCCTATTGCAACATCTTTTTCAAACAGATTTGTGATCTCATATTGCTCTTCTGCATCAAAATTGATTTGAGCAATGACCTCTTCTTTATTATATTCCCAAATCACTTCATCAGATGATGCTCCACTATAAATGATTCCATTTTGATCCACAAATGCATTCCAAATAGTTCCATTAGAGTCAAAAATAGTTTCAAAAACATCCTCCATCCTTACCGCCACTTCGATAATTCCAATTGTGCCGGCATCATAATCTTCAATTTTTGTAATTAATGCCATACAATGGTTTGAAGAATTAATAGAACTTAAAGCTAGTTCATCTGAATAATCAAAAACCCACTTACCCGATTCAAAATTCTCTGCCCAGGAAAACTTCTCTAATCGACTGCTTCGAAATAAAATCGGCATCATTTCAGACATTTGCTCATTAAATGCATATACTCTAGTTTGATAAAGATAGGGATTAGAATTTACAATATTTTCAAGCATTGCTATATCATTTTTGTAAAAGCTAACTAATTCTGTAGATTCAATTTCTTCATTTTCTTTTAATGCTTTTAATAATTTACGTAAGTTGTTATAGTTTAAATAGACTTGTGTTGATGTATTGCAAAGATCTACAGTTTTTTGGATAGTCCCATGAGTTTGTGCCATGGAATATTTCAAATTATTAAGGGCATATTTTTGCAAATCTTCATTCAGTCCATTAAAAATCACGGTTATAATGGCTAAAATAGGAAGAAATACAATCATCCCAATAACAATCGTAAATTTTAAATTAAGTTTTGCTTTTGAAAATAATTTTATAAGCTTTTTCATATTCACCTACTCAACCATTCCAAGTTTCTTTTTTGCTTCTTCCATTCGCTTTGTTAACTCTCCTTGCAAATTCTCATATCCTAACTCATATTTCCGTTCTTTGTATGCTTTTAGATGAGCATCAAACTCTTCTTCTGTTTTTGATAACAATAATAGTGGTAATGTTTTCCCCCATTCTTCATTAATCTTTTCTTGTATATTGCCCCATACTGAATCTGCTTCAAAAACAATATCGTATTGCGCTGTATATACGGTATAAGGTCTTGTCCATTCTCTAAAACCCATGATTTCGTTACTTCTTTGTTCTATCCATTGATTTTGCATAATATTGTTTTGAAGCATCCAATAGGTATTGTCAGCTCCATAAGATTCAACATATGCTTCTCTATCAAGTTCTCGTATTTTTTCCACTTCAGCTTTCAGTTTATATACTCCATTTATCACATCATAAGTTTCATTTTCTATTCCAAGATACGTTATTTTTTGTCCTTCTTCACTCATTAAATAACTTAGAAATGAAATAGCACGTTCTGGATCTCTACAATTTTTTGAAATTAATGTTACAGTCCATCCATAGATATTTGTTACTGATAACTTAGGATCATCTCCATTTTCATTTCTTGGACCTTCCACAGCAATATACATATAATTTGATTTTTTTCTTTTAACACTTTTAAAGAACTTTCAATATCTATACCTTGATATAATAAACAAAAGTATCTTCCTGCTTCTATTTTTTCTTCTAATTGTGCACGATTATCTATAAATATCTCTTTCGAAAGATAACCTTCGTCATTTAAATTACGAAATACTTTTAACCAAGAAATATATTCTTCATTTAAATATCTAT
>JBOFWM010000049.1:0-3146 GCA_051653625.1 Lachnospiraceae bacterium | reverse complement strand
CTTGGTCTTCTCGCTTTATTTGTAGGAATCTGTGTAAAGAGATTTCACAAAGTAGTTCTACTTTTACTGGCATCCTTTTTACTTCTAGTGGGTGCTATCCAATACAAAGAAAGCTATCGCCAGGAATATAAAAGTACATATCTTACAGAAACACTTGATTTTTTTGATAAAAACTTAACCAATGATGATTATATTTTATATAACTATAAGACATTTGACTTTATTTATCGTCAACAATTTGAACATATCATAGATAGATCACGCTTATATTACTTGGAAGAGTTTGATTTTGGAAGAGATTTTGAAAATGTATGGTTTTTAAAAACAAAATGGGAACCAGAACTGACACAAGAACTGTTAGAGCAATATGGCCTCTCAATGGAACTTGTGGGATTATATGGCATTGAACATAATGAATTTGAACTTTATCTGATTTATAAAAAATAGGGGCGAAATGCCCCTATTTTTTATGGTCTATATTCTCCCATTAAGTTTTTAAACAAAATCTTTAGCAATTCACTATTTCCTTTCCAAAAAGAAATCTTTGTTGGCACTTTCCCACTTTTTGGATAGGCTCTTGTAACAGGTATTTCACATGATTTTAACCCTAGTTGACTCGCTCTTACCGATAAATAGGCAAGAAGCTCATAAGATACAAAAACATCTCTTAATGGTTGTACCTCACTATGTTCTAAATACCTTCTTGAATACGCACGAAAGGCATTTGTTGTATCGGTAAATCTATGTTTTGCTGTAAAGGAAATAATCGGTGCATGTAACAACCTTACCGACACATGACGAAGAAGGGGTGTTCGAATTGCTCTTCCGCCCTTAACGTAACGAGACCCCTGTATAAAATCGTAACCTTCTTCAAGCTTTTTCATGAATTTTGGCACATCTTCGATACTGTCTTTGTTATTTCCATCAATCGTAAGAATTCCCTCATAGCCTCTCTCTAATGCATAGTAAATTCCCATACGAAGTTGTGCACCTTGTTTCCCTGCCCCCTTCTTTATAAGCAGTGTATTGACTTCAAGTTTTTTTAATTTAAAATCATTCGTGGAATCATCTGTGGAATCTCCATCACAGATAATAATATCTACGTATTGTGAAATACCAGCTTTTAATGCACGATATAATTCCTTATGAATTCTACTCCCCTCATTAATAATTGGAATTAATAAACAATAAGATTTTGTTTTTTCTTTATATTCTTTTTTTATAAAATCTGGTACACCTGGTATCGTTCTTACAAATTGCTCCATTTCTCACGCTCCGTTTTTTCCACAATATTAATATATTTTAACACTTCCATTACATCTTCTAGTTTTTCTTGCTTTTTCATTTCAATAGAAATAAATCGTTCGTATCCACCTTTTAATAAGATCTCAAACAATTGATTGTGAAGTTCTCTTTTCTTTATTTTTTCTAAGTTTGGCTCGCTAATATGCACATGAGATATCATGGAAACTTTATCCTTCAAATAATCTATGGATTCTTCATTTTGAATAATCGTTCCTAAATCAATATTTACTTTAATGCCTTTGCTTCCTACTTGTTCTACTAATTCAAATGCCTCTTTTGTTGTATTTATATAATTCGTATTATAAATTGGAGGATTCGGCTCAATTCCTATGCATGTATTATTTTCTAAGGCAAATTCTCCAAGCTCTTTAAAAAAAGAAATCGCACGTTCACTTGTTTCTCCCACTTCTATATTACGATTTCTTGGACATCCAAACACTAAATTTTTACACTGTATGCTCTTTGCAAATATGATTGCTTTTTTTGTATAATCAAGCAATATTTTGTATTCTTCTTTGTTTTTAAAGATACGCTCTGATTTTCCAAACCAGATAGATTGCATAGATGGGATTTTAATTCCATACTCTTTCCATAATATGGATGCAAATTCCTCCGCTTCCTCTAATAACTCATATGGGTTATTCGGAAAAATTCTAGTTGGTGCTATTTCAAGTCCGTTATACTTTAAGTCTCTTAAGATTTCATACATTTTTGTATCATCACTTGCATCCCAAGCAATATTTGAAATGGAACGATTCATACTATTCTCCGATCTGCTCTTTTATAAATTTCTCAATATCATCAAGTACCTCATCTGCTGTAAAAAGATAGCCATCACTTCCACCAAACATTGCTGCATACTTTGTTCTAAAATCATAGTTTGGAATAGTGGTTGCTACTTCATTTATAAAGTCCTTTTGTTCTAACTTATAAAAGATTTCCCGAACAGTTAGTGGAGCTGTTGCAATATTTAAAATGGAAATATTTTCCTTTAATGCAATTTGAATATGATTCCATAAGTTTGATAAATTATAGAATTGAAATCTACCTCTACTATCGGTAAAATTCAGTGCTGAAAATCCTAATTTAAGAAATTCTTCTTTCAATAAAGAATTATTTTCCATACATTCATTGTATTTATAGAATCCATTTCCTTGTAATGTATAGTTTTGTGGAATTATAGTACTTACTTTTGATAATTCTTCATATTTTTCTGGTGAAAGCATAGATGGAATTCTCTTTATGTAATCAAATAGAAAATTCTTCTTTAAATTCTTTCCATAAAGTCCTGGTAATCGAACAATCAATGCATTCTCATATGTTTTGCTTACCCATTGTTCCAAATAATAGCGATTTGCACCATATGCATGAAGATCTTTTGTATCAATAATCGAATCTTCTTCTACATTCACTGGATTCTTATACACATCTACCGTTGAAATCAAAACAAGTTGTTTTGGTGCAATTTGTTCTATATTATAAATTGCTTCTTTTATGGTTTCTAAATCTGCTTGTGGATCTTTATTGGCAAGAAATTTTTCTGCGCGAAGCCCTGCATATACTAGTAAATCTGGATTCTTTCCGTATGCATCTTTGATATTTTTCGAATGATACATATTAGTAAATGCATAACTTTCCGCTAAGTTTGAACCAACAAATCCAGTATTACCAATTAACATCGTATTTTTATCCGTCATAACTATATCCGTTGCCAAAACCTTATAAAACTCTGTAAAGTTATGTTTAATTCCCTGTTCAACCTACTCCATTTCGCTTTAAGCTACTTTGGTTTGCTATAGTAGTCCAAGGGCTTTAATTCCGATACAACGAATCGTACATAT
>JBOFWM010000048.1:0-4572 GCA_051653625.1 Lachnospiraceae bacterium | reverse complement strand
GTTTACAATAGTATTCATCATACAGTCTCCTTTACGTATTTTCTTCATCGTTAATATCATAAAGAAAAATTGTATGATTGGGAAGTAGGGATTTTCTCTACTTCCTATTTTATTTGCCAACTATTATTTTACACTTACTATTATAAAATTAAAGAGGGTCAGGGATACTTCCCTGTTGCAAAAGCCAGCACTCCCCATGGGGAGAATGTTGGCTTTTGAGCCGGATGTCATGACATCGGCAGTGCTTGCTGAAGGATGAATGTTAATGAAGCGAAAATATATTTTGACAAAATATTAAACTTATGTTATTCTAACTGTACGGAAGCGTATCTATACATAGGTACAGTTAAGTACATGTGGATGTATGGGAAGGAAAAACTATTAATGGATATAATAATTAATTCAAATAGTAAATATACAATCTACGAGCAAATAATATTTCAACTTAAGATGCATATAGCAAGAGGGGAGTTAAATGTTGGGGATAGTTTACCCTCAATCAGATCTCTTTCAAAGTCATTGCAAATTAGTATAATCTCTGTTCAGCGTGCCTATGAGGAATTACATAAGGAAGGCATTATAGAAAGTGTTCCTGGAAAAGGATGTTTTGTATCCACTCAATTAGATAAATCGTTTTTAAAGGATAATTTATTAAGAGAGGTCGAGGACGCAGTAGCAGAAGCTGTTAATATATCAAAATTTAATGGAGTTGAATTAGAAGAGGTTATCAGTTTAATTAAATTATTATGGGAAGATTAAATTAATTATTAAGATAAACTTAATATAATGCTGGAGGGATAGATAAGTGGATAATGACAATATTTTAAGTGTAAGGAATTTGTGTAAAAAATATCAATCGGGAAAAGGGATTGATAATATTACCTTTGAAGTAGCCAAAGGTACAATGGTTGGAATAGTTGGTCTTAATGGGGCAGGTAAGACAACACTATTATCCAGTATAATAGGTAGCCTAAACAAAGATTCTGGCTCTATTATTTATAGATTTGGAGAGAATGAGGCTACGGATCTACAATCAAATTTTTTGAATGAAATAGGTATTGTAATGCGAGAACATGGGTTCCCAGAGCATTTTACGGCATTATCAATTAATAAAATCATGAAAAGGGTATATCACAATTGGGATGAAGAAAAATATTTTTCTATATTATCAAATTTTATTATTGATAGAAAAATGAAAATCAAGCAATATTCTACAGGAATGAAGTCCGCATTATCCCTAGCTATTGCACTATCTCATTGTGCGAAATTATTAGTTTTAGATGAAATAATGGATGGGCTTGATATATTGGCACGTAAAAAAGTTAGAGATTATTTATTTGACTTCACTGAGACGGGAGAATGTACTGTTCTATTTACAACTCATGAACTTGAAGAGTTAGAGAAAATTGCAGATAGTATTGTATTAATTCATCATGGTAGAATCGTTATAAATTCTAATAAAGATGATTTTCTTTATCAATACAAAATTTTTAAAGTAACTAATAAGCAGTTTAGTCAGGTAGAGAGGGAGGACATTATATGTTTCAGAAGTGAAGAATATTTTGTTTCCGTATTACCGAAAGATACAAAATTGTTCACTGAAAAATATAAAATTGAATCGAGTTGGGATTCTATCGAAAAAATATTCGAGATATTATTAGAAGGAGACAATTTATGAGAGGATTAGTGTTAAATAACATATATTTAATTATCAACAACTTAAAAGTGAGTTTTGCAATTAATTTCATGTGCTTAGTTTTATATGCCATTTTTCCAAACCAAGTTACGCTTTTTGCTTTTATTTTTATAATTCTTATACTGTTGCCCTGCTCTAGCCTAAATGCCATAGCAGTATCTAGGAGTAGTAGATGGTATCATCTAGAAAAAATAATGCCTTTTAACGAAAAAATATTAGTATTATCACGTTATATTACCTATTTTATACTCAGTATTCTATGTTTATTGTTATTAGTGGTATTTAGTATAGTACAAAATGCTCTAAGTGAAACAAATTTTGGAGAAATAATAATCAAAATTCGAGGTTTACAAACTTTCACAGTTGATGAAATGATAAAGACATATTTTTTTCAAAGTCATCTTATTTGTGCACTTTATTTTCCACTAATTTATTTCTTTAAAACAGATAAGATGGATGTAGTCATCCTAGTCTCAGTAGGAGCCTCGCTTCCAATCATATTCTTTGTTATGTCATGGAATGTATTATGGTTAGTTTTGTTTGCAGTTGGTTTTTATGTAATCTCATTTGTAATATCTTGTTTATTAGTTGAACATGAAAAAGAAAGTTTCTAGGAGGATTGATGGAATGGATACGATGGAAAAAATTGTAGCATATCTTAAATATACCTCGGAAGAAGGTATGTATTACGAAAAATTACCAGTAGTAGCAGAGGAAGAATATACTGTGAAAGAGATAAATGAAAAATGGGAAGTCATGAAAGATGATCCTATTTGGACATATTATCACATACCAAACATTCTTCTTCCGATGCAGGGATGGAAAATTCATATTAGTGTTTCTTTAGATGAAGCAGAGGAGATACTACAATGTGTCTCGAAAATATTAATTTCGTTAGAAATACCTTTTAAGCATATTAGAAGTAAAAGAAGTTTGCGTGATATGTTTTCTAAAAATGGTAATAGGGTTAGTTCAGGAAAATTTATAACCATTTATCCACAAGGAGAGGAATTTATAGAATTAATCGAAATCCTAGAAAGAAATTTGTTGAATTTTAGACCTGGACCATATATTTTAACTGATAAACAATGGAAGGATACTAATATTTATTTTCGTTATGGTGCGTTTAAAAAAATGCTTTCGCCCTCTGGAGAACTATGCCTGATTGATGCTAATGGGAATCTTACTCCTGATCTGAGAAAACCACAATATTATGTACCTGCTTTTGTAAAAGTACCAAAAAAGTTAGTTGAGGCTGATAGTCCTGCAAATGGTAAAGAGCAAAAAGAAAATAAATTGAAACAGTATCAAATTAACAAGGCATTCAGATTCTCAAATAGTGGTGGCATTTACATAGGTAATCGTATTAGTGATGGTCTTAAATGTGTTATTAAGGAAGCAAGATCGGATATCGGATTCGATGCAGTATCTCATTCGGCCGGACAAAGGCTAGAAAATGAGTTTGTATCATTAAATAAGTTGAGCAATATCCCAGGGATAGTCAAAGTAATTGACTTTTTTAAAGTTTGGAAGAATACTTTTTTAGTTGAAGAATTCGTGGAGGGTATCGAATTAGCACAGTGGATTGCTGGTAATTATCCATTCTCACCAAATGATGATATACAAGTGTATTTTAATAAAATAGTAAAGATTATGGATCAATTAAAAGACATCATCTATCAAATGCATAATGCTGGGATTGCAATGTGTGATTTGCAAACAAGGAATATTTTGGTTGACGAAACCCTAAATGTTACATTAATTGATTTTGAGATTGCCACAGATTCAGATAGTGAAAGTCCAACAGGAATGGCTACGAAAGGTTATACTCATAAACTTAATAAAATAGCATCTGAAAAAGACTGGTATTCATTAAATCGAATATTGCAGTTTTCACTTTTACCAATAGGAGCAGTTACTGATATAGATATGAATTTAAATGCAGTACATTGTTTTTGGATAAGAAATAATTTTGGACAAACAGCCTATAATTATTTTATAAAATATCAAACGGAATGCTGTAATCATTTGTCAAATAAAAAGGAGATTTTTAAAGAGACATATTCAGGTTGTAAAGAGACCAAGGTATTTTTTGAACAGGATATCCCTAATACTATAAGGAACATATTTGAAAAAGTAACAGAAGGTCTACTTGAGAACTGCCAGATTGACCGTGATAGTTTAATAAATGGAGACATTAGACAATTTGAGATGAATTGCGGAAAACTTAATATATTCACGGGAGGATATGGGGCAGTTCTAGCATTAAGTAGAAACAATGCCTTACCAGATAATATTAATACATGGATAGATAATAACATGGAAGATTTATGTATGTCTAATTATAATAATGGCTTTTTGTCTGGTCGTTCTGGAATCGCTGCAACTTTATATGAATGTGGTTATATTGATGAATCTTTAAAATTAGTAAATTCGATAGTAAGTGATTATTCAATAGAAACATTAGATTTATCGCTACGTTCAGGACTAAGCGGCATTGGATTGATGTTAATTGCATTTTATGCAGAAACACAAACCTATAAGTACAAAAGCGAAGCTATAAATATTGCAGATTACATGATGCAGAAAATATCGTCAAATGAGAAGTTAACAATGACTGATTGGGACAGCGTTGATGTGGGACTAATTGATGGATATTCTGGTTTTGCATTATTCTATACACTTTTATATAAGATATCTGAAGAAGAATCATATTTGCAATTTGCACATGAGTTAAGTTTGTGTCAAGTAATCGTTGGCACTTTTCCAATTATTTTTCTAACATGATAATTTTATATTTTATTGATTATCAAATAAGCCCTATTCATGGACTTTTCTTTTAATATCCAAACGCTCTTTTAAACGCTTTTCTTGAT
>JBOFWM010000047.1:0-28410 GCA_051653625.1 Lachnospiraceae bacterium | reverse complement strand
ATAATTCGCTATCTTCATAAAATATTTCTTTCCATAAAGATTTTATCTCGAGGAATTTCGATTCTTCTAATTGCCACATATTTTCTTTTTTCAAGTTCATAATATTCTAACCTTGTTTTGGACAGCCGCTACAGCCTGTGCATCCACTACAATTTTTACTTGAAACATCTGTGTCATAGATATTGCTAGGACTTGTAATCATACAAATCGCTTGTGATGCGATCCCTTCTTTTGCGCCTGTAAATCCAAGACCTTCTTCCGTCGTAGCTTTTATATTAATTTGAGAAATTTGTATACCAAGAGCATGTGAAATATTTTCACGCATCGTATCAATATATGGTCGCATCTTCGGTTCTTGTGCAATAATAGTTGCATCAATATTCTCAATAAAAAAACATTCTTCTTCTAATAATGCTCCAACTTTTTTTAATAATTCTATACTGTCTGCACCTTTGTATTCTTCCTTTGTATCTGGAAAATGTTTTCCTATATCTCCTAGTGCAGCAGCACCTAAAAGCGCATCCATTATCGCATGAACAAGAACATCTGCATCAGAATGACCTAATAATCCATATTCATGTTCAATTGTCACACCACCTATTATTAACTTTCTATCTTTTACTAATTTATGAACATCATACCCTAACCCTATTCGCATTCTATATTCTCCATTCTAACTATAAACATCTATTGCTATACTAACATATTTCTTATCTAGAGTAAATGTGCTCTTAAAATGTAAATCCTTTATTTTTCAAGCATAATTTTAATGATTTCCTTATCTGTTTGACGCATTCCCTCTCGTCCAATATATCCCACACAACAATACTAACAAAATAGATGGAATCATCTGTAATATTCTTTTCATTATATATTTCATTCGTATTCCCCTTTAAATCATATTCTATTATTTGTAATATTAAAAAAAGTTACAAAAAAAGCACTGAATTTACAGTGCTTTTGCAGTAGCGAGAAAGGGATTCGAACCCCCGACACCATGGGTATGAACCATGTGCTCTAGCCAACTGAGCTATCTCGCCATAATGATATATCTCTTACAATACTGTAAGGAATGGGACCAACAGGGCTCGAACCTGTGACCCCCTGCTTGTAAGGCAGGTGCTCTCCCAGCTGAGCTATGATCCCTTGGGATGTTCGTATCAGATATTCCTATCGGAAACGACTTGATTATTATATAAAATATTTTTCTATCTGTCAATACTTTTTATTATAAAATTCTCACTTTTTTTCAAAAAGTTAAAAGCGAGAATTATATAATAAATTTCTTGCAACATTTTAAGCTAATTTCGCTTTTGCAACTTCAGCTAAAGTAGCAAATCCAGCTGCATCATTAACAGCCATTTCAGCTAGCATTTTTCTATTCATATCGATTTCTGCTAATTTTAATCCATACATAAATTTGCTATATGATAAACCATTTAATCTTGCAGCAGCATTAATACGTGCAATCCATAATTGTCTAAATTGACGTTTTCTTTCTTTTCTACCTCTATATGAAGTAGCTAACGCTCTCATAACAGATTGTTTTGCAACTCTGTATTGTTTTGATCTAGCGCCTTTATACCCTTTTGCTAACTTTAATGTTCTATTATGTCTTTTTTTAGCGTTTACTCCGCCTTTAATTCTTGCCATTTCTTATTTCCTCCTAAATTCTACGACCTATAAATATGGTAAAATCTTTTTCATATTCTTAACATTTGATGCATCAGTCATAGTTGCTTTTCTAAGATTTCTTTTTCTCTTAGTTGATTTTTTAGTTAAGATATGGCTTTTATAAGCTTTACTTCTTTTTAATTTACCTGTTCCCGTTACCTTAAAGCGCTTTGCAGCAGCTTTGCTTGTCTTAATTTTTGGCATATTTATATCCTCCTATCATAATAATCCAAAATCTATTTTAACTGCACGTATTAACGCTTTTCAGTTAAAAACATAGTCATTGCACGGCCTTCAATCTTTGGTGCTTTTTCCACAGTACAAATATCTGAAAGTGCTGTTGCAAAGTCATCTAATATATATTTACTCTTTGACATATGTGCTAATTCACGTCCTCTAAATCGAAGTGTAATTTTAACACGATCGCCTTTTTGAATAAATTTTCTAGCAGCATTCATTTTTGTGTTCAAGTCATTTGTGTCGATATTAGGCGAAAGTCTAATCTCTTTGATCTCTGTAATTTTTTGTTTTTTCTTTGCTTCTTTTTCTTTTCTAGCAAGTTCATATTTGTACTTACCATAATCAACGATTTTGCAAACAGGTGGCTTTGCTGTTGGTGCGATTTTTACTAAATCAACCCCTGCTTCTTCTGCCAATGCCATCGCTTCTCTTGAAGTCATCACTCCAAGTTGTTCTCCGTCTACACCTATTACTCTAACTTCTTTGTCTCTAATTTGTTCGTTAATCATTAAATCGCTAATTGCTTTACCCTCCATAAGGAATACTAGATTTTTTTATAAAAAAAGTGGATAGTCATAGACTATCCACAAAATCACTTCATAAAATAACAGATTACTTTGTTATAATAGATTCTTAACGCCTACTAGCTTACTGCCGCAGGGTGAGAGTGGATACTCTACTTGTCATTGTGTGTTTCACACACTAGTAGATAATATCACACTTTTTTTCTTCCGTCAACACTTTTTTAAATTTATGCTTCCGCAAATGTTGCACAATTTGTTTCACGACAATTACATGCACTACATCCTTTAATTTCAACTTTTTCTGCTAAACATTTGTAATTAGAATTATGAAGACATTTTGTCACTTCACAATCAATCGTAATTGTTTTACATGGATGTTCTAATGCACTTGTAAAACTGTCTCCTCTTTTTTCAGAAAAGCTTTCGCAACAAGTATCATCACACTCACATGCGTGCTTTCCTCCTACCATAATATCACCTTTACTACAATAATTGCTTTTATTGTAAGCACAAGTATCTGCCATGCAATTTAATTCTGCCATAATCAATTCCCCTTTCAAACATAATTTTTACATTTTTATTATGCTCAAAAAAATCGGAACTATTCTTAAAATTTATTGCACCTCTTCTTTTTTTATTTCTTTTGTACGAATTTCTTCTAAAATATCTTTTATAAATACATCAAGAGTTTTTTGTCCCTCATCGCCTAAGAAACGACTTCTTACAGAAACTTTTTCTTCCTCTTCTTCTTTTTGTCCAACAACTAACATATATGGAACTTTTTGCAATCTTGTTTCTCTAATTTTATATCCAATTTTTTCTGAACGATTATCTACGCTGCAAAGAATTCCATTTCTTTTTAATTCACTCTCTACTTTCGCTGCATAATCTGTATATTTTTCAGAGATTGGCAACACTCTTACTTGTTCTGGACAAAGCCATGTTGGAAATTTTCCTGCATACTTTTCAATCAACCAAGCAAGTGTTCTTTCATAACATCCAATTGATGTTCTATGGATAATATATGGACGTACTTTATCTCCATTCTCATCAATATAGTACATATCAAATTGTTCTGCTAGTACTGCATCCCATTGAATGGTAATCATTGTGTCTTCCTTACCATATACATTCTTCGCTTGAATATCTACTTTCGGACCGTAAAATGCTGCTTCTCCTTCGCTCTCAATAAAAGAAACATTAAGATCCAATAAAATTTGGCGAATTTGATTTTGTGTTTCTTCCCAAACTTCTTTGCTACCAACATATTTTTCTGTATTGTTTGGATCCCATTTTGAAAGGCAATAAGTAACGTCTTCTTCTACACCTAATGTTTCAAGACAATATTTTGCAAGCGCAAGACACTCTTTAAATTCATGCACCATTTGGTCTGGGCGAACTACTAAATGTCCTTCTGAAATTGTAAATTGTCTTACACGTGTCAACCCATGCATTTCACCAGAATCTTCATTTCTAAATAAATGCGAAGTCTCTGCATAACGAATTGGTAAATCACGATATGATTTTGAACCTGCTTTATAAATGTAATATTGAAATGGACAAGTCATTGGTCTAAGAGCAAATACTTCTTTATCAATCTCTTCATCCCCTAAAACAAACATTCCATCTTTGTAATGATCCCAATGACCTGAAATTTTATACAAATCATTTTTTGCCATAAGTGGAGTTTTTGTTCGAACATAGCCTCTTTTTTCTTCTTCATCTTCAATCCAACGTTGTAGTGTTTGAAGAATTTTTGTTCCTTTAGGCATAAAAAGTGGAAGTCCTTGTCCAATAGCTTCTACTGTTGTAAATAATTCCATTTCTCTACCTAATTTATTATGATCTCTTTTCTTAATGTCTTCTAAATATACTAAATACTCTTCCAATTCTTCTTTTTTAGGAAATGCTGTTCCATAAATTCTTTGAAGCATTGTATTTTCTGATTTTCCTCTCCAATACGCACCAGAAGAAGAAATTAATTTAAATGCTTTAATACTTTTTGTACTCATAAGATGTGGTCCCGCACATAAATCTACAAAATCACCTTGTTTATAGAAAGAAATGATTGCATCTTCTGGTAAATCTCTAATCAATTCTACTTTATATGGTTCTTGACGCTCTTCCATATATGCGATAGCTTCTTCTCTTGGTAGTGTAAATTTTTCTAATTTTGCACCAGCTTTTATTATCTTTTTCATTTGTGCTTCTATCTGATCAAGGTCTGATCTAGAGAAAGGAGCATGTTCAAAATCATAGTAAAATCCATTATCAATGCTTGGACCGATGGCAATTTTTGCATCAGGAAATAAAAGCTTTACAGCTTCTGCTAATACGTGCGATGTAGTATGGCGAATGGTACGAAGTCCTTCTGGATCAGTAGCAGTTAAGATACTTAACTCGCAATCTTTCTCTATAATTTCACGTAAGTCAACTACTTCTCCATCTACTAATCCTGCACAGGCAACTCTTGCTAGTCCTTCACTAATATCCATAGCAATATCTAGCACACTTTTTGCTTCTTGATATTCTTTTACAGATCCATCTTTTAATGTCACTTTCATCTTAATAACCATCCTTTTTCACAATATTACTTTTAACAAAAAAGACCAGACTGACACTATTATTCAGTCTGGCGTTAAACAGGGGAAGAGGGATTCGAACCCCCATGAACAGTTTTGGAGACTGTCATCCTGCCGTTGGATGATTCCCCTATGCTTAGATATGTACTAACACATCAACGAAATGAATTATACCATATCCTTACATAAGAATGCAAGTGATTTTTTAATTTTATTAAATTAAATCTACTGCTTCCTTTACTGTTCTCACACCCACAATCTTTATCCCCTCAATATTTTTCACACTTTCATAAGAAGATTGTGGTAACACACATAATTTAAATCCTAATTTTTTCGCCTCTAAGACACGTTGTTCTGCCATATTAATGGCACGTACTTCTCCACTTAATCCAACTTCTCCAAATGCAACAAGTCCATCCATAATTGGTCTATTTCTAAAACTGGAAGTTACACTCATAATAATCCCTAAATCAAGTGCTGGTTCTGTAATTTTAAGTCCACCTGCTACATTAATATAAGCATCATGATTTCCTATTTGAAACCCTAATCTTTTTTCTAAGATTGCCATTAATAGATTAACTCGATTAAAATCCGTCCCTGTTGCTTGCCTTCTAGGAAGTCCAAAATTACTTTGACACACAAGCGCTTGTATTTCGATTAAAATAGGCCTACTACCTTCCATGGAACATGCAACAACTGATCCACTTGCACCTTCCGGCTTTCCATTCAACATAAATTCAGAAGGATTTAGTACTTCTTCTAAACCATTTGCACCCATTTCAAATACGCCAATTTCATTTGTTGATCCAAATCTATTTTTTACACCTCTTAAAATTCGATATGTAGCATGGCGGTCTCCTTCAAAATAAAGTACGGTATCTACCATATGCTCTAATACCCTTGGTCCTGCAACCGTTCCTTCTTTTGTAACATGACCAACAATAAAAATAGAAATTCCACTTCCTTTTGCAATCTGTAATAACGCACTTGTTGATTCTCGTACTTGCGATACACTTCCTGGTGCAGCTGATACTTCATCACTGAACATTGTTTGAATCGAATCAATCACTACAATTTCCGGCTTTTCTCTATCAATTATTTCTCGAATTTCTTCTAGATTTGTCTCGCAAAGAAGTTTCAAATGCTCTGTAAACTCACCAATTCGATCTGCTCTAATTTTTATTTGTTTTAAAGATTCCTCTCCTGAAATGTATAACACCTCTTTTTTGAGAAATGATAGACGATGGCATACTTGTAATAAAAGTGTTGATTTCCCAATCCCAGGGTCACCTCCTACAAGGATTAACGACCCCGCAACAATTCCACCTCCTAATACACGATCTAACTCATTGATTCCAATTATGGTCCGATCTTCCTTTTCAAAAGAAATATCTTTCAATATTACAGAAGAGGATTTTAATGTATTGTGTTTTACACTTCCTTTTTTTGTCGTTGTTTTTAACGGTTCTTCCACTAATGAATTCCATGCCTTACAAACACTGCATTGTCCCATCCATTTTGAACTTTCACTTCCACATTCCTTACAATAAAAAATACTTTTTTGCTTACTTGGTGCCATTTTTTCTCCACGTCTATTTTACAATTGCAACTTCTACTTTATTATCTGTAGAAAGATCTACACTTAAATTTAACTTCCCACTTAAATTTGTAGTCATTCTTCCTGCTGATTCTCCTGCAATTTCCACATTATATTCTGTTTGTTCTTCTAATCCAATGATGATTTGTACGTCTTCATTTCCTTCAACCGCAAAGAAAATCCCATCTTCTGTTTCTTTAAAATTATTTACAGTCGTTCCTGGCACTGATTCAAATACAAAGGATCCATTCTTTTCAAATTTTGTCATCTTTTGGAATGATTTTACTTTCAATAAATCGCCTTGAAACATAAAATCATCTACCTTTGCTTTCTCTGTTAACATATGATTACCAAAATTTAATGTCCCATCCTCATTTGCACAAAGCAAGTCCTTATTCATTGCCATCTTTTGTATCCTCCTGATTGTTTATTTTTTGTACATTTTGTCTGTTATATAGATTGATTATATCTCATTTTTCGTTTTTTTGCTACAATTATTCCTCTTTAATCTTAAAAATAACCTTGTTATCTTTTATCCCTGCTGTCACAATATTTCCTGGCACTATTTTTTTCATTAAAATTTCTTCTGCCAAAGCATCTTCTATTGTTGATTGTATTGCACGCTTCAACGGTCTTGCTCCCATTTTTAAGTCCATATATTTATCTACTAAATACATTTTCAAAGCAGGTGTAATTGTTAATTGAATATCTAGCTGTTCTTTACATCTTTTAATCAATGTTTGAGATAGAAGCGTGATAATTTCTTTCATATCCTCTTTTGTTAATGGATGGAATACCATAATTTCATCAATACGATTGATGAATTCAGGTTTGAACATTTTTTTCACTTCTTCCATAACATTTTCCTTCATCTTTTGATAATCTTTTTCGGCACTATTTCCAGAAGAAAATCCTAAATTTTTAGGCTCTACAATTCTATTTGCTCCAGCATTAGACGTCATAATAAGAATTGTATTTTTAAAACTCACTTTTCTTCCTTTTGAATCTGTAATATGTCCATCATCTAAAACTTGAAGTAACACATTAAAAACATCTGGATGTGCTTTTTCTATTTCATCAAACAAAACAACAGAATAAGGATTTCTTCGCACCTTATCACTCAATTGTCCTCCTTCATCAAACCCAACGTATCCTGGAGGTGATCCAATCATTTTTGAAACACTATGCCCTTCCATAAACTCAGACATATCTACTCGAATCAATGCCTGTTCCGATCCAAACATTGCCTCTGCAAGAGCTTTGCTTAATTCTGTTTTTCCTACACCAGTAGGTCCTAAAAACAAAAAGGAACCGATAGGTCGTCTTGGATCTTGTAAGCCTACTCGACCACGTCTCATTGCTTTTGCAATTCCAGCTACCCCTTCTTTTTGTCCAACCACTCTATTACCAAGTATTTTCTCTAATTTTAATAGCTTTTCACTTTCTTTTTGCGCCAATTTACTAACTGGAATTTTTGTCCAATCCGAAACAATTTTTGCAATATCCTCCTCTGTAATACTAGCCCTATTATCTTTTTGTTTCTTTTCATATTGACTCATAAGACGATTGTATTTTTTCACTAAATCTTCTTGTTCTTTTTTTAATTCTCCTGCTTTTGAAAATGCTTCTAATTTTATAGATTGTTCTATTTGTAAATCAATCGCTTTTATCTCATCTGCAAGCAAGAGAACACTATCTGGCATTTTTAATCCTTCTAATCTCATAGATGCAGCTGCCTCATCAATTAAATCGATGGCTTTATCTGGTAAATTACGATCATTGATATAACGACTTGATAAGCGAACGGCTGCCTCTATTGCACCCTCTCCTATCATCACATTGTGATGTGCTTCGTAACGTGGAACAATCCCCTTTAAAATTCGAATAGCCTCTTCAATTGTTGGTTCTTCAATTGTAATCGGTTGAAAACGTCGCTCTAATGCTGCATCTTTTTCAATATGCTTTCTATATTCTGCAATTGTTGTTGCTCCTATTAACTGTATTTCTCCCCTAGATAAAGAAGGTTTCAAAATATTGGCTGCATCAATTGCACCTTCTGCTCCACCTGCTCCAATCAATGTATGAATTTCATCTAAAAATAGTAATATATCCCCATCTTCTTTTACTTCTTTTATTACTTTTTTGATACGATCTTCAAATTCTCCTCTATACTTACTTCCCGCTACCATTCCCGCTAAGTCTAATGTTAAAACACGTTTCTCTTTAACGGTTTGCGGAACATCTCCTGAGACAATTCTTTGCGCTAATCCCTCTGCTATTGCTGTCTTTCCAACTCCAGGTTCGCCCACTAGACATGGATTATTTTTTGTTCTTCTACTTAATATTTGAATAACACGTCTTATTTCAACTTCTCTTCCTACAACTGGATCTAACTTTCCTTCTCTCGCGTATTTTGTTAAATCTCTACTATATTGTTCTAAAAAAGAGACTTCTTTTTTTCGTTTTGAATTTTTCTTTGCTAAATCTTCTTTTAATGCTTTGACATCACCATCTACCGTACTTACAATATCCGTATATATTTTTTGAATGTTTATACCTAGCGTATTTAAAAGTCGTATTGCAACGCTATCTCCTTCTTTTATAATCGCCAAAAGAAGATGTTGTGTTCCAATTTTATCATTTTTTAATAACATACATTGATTATATGCCTCTTCTAAAACAGCTTCCGCTCTTGGTGAATACCCATCGCTTTCTATTTGAATGTCGGAACTAACTGGTGCAATTAATTCTTTAATTAATTCAATTAATTTTTCCTTTGTTACACCATTATCCATTAAAATTTTTGCTGCAACTCCTGCATTATCTTCTAGTAATCCTAATAGAATATGTTCACTTCCTATATAATTTTGTTTTAATTTTTTTGCATATTTTAGTGCGGATTTTAATACTTGTTCTGCTTTTTTCGTATATTCTCTCTGCATTCTTGCACCTCCAAAACTATTTTATAAATGCTGTTATTTTGACTTTCATCAAAATAACAGCATTTTTTTTCTTTTATTTAAAATCTAAAAATTCAAATTCAAATTCATCATCTATTTCTATAAAATTCTTTGATTTCCATTGATTCTGTGTCTCTTTAGGTTCTATTTTTTCTTCTAATACTTCTTCTATTTTTTCTTCTGTGTTTTGAATTTCCTTTTGAGGTTTGAAAAACAATTTCTTTTCTTTTATAACTTCTTTTTCTTCTTCCTCAAGCTCTTCTTCTTCGTCTGCTTCCTCTTCAAAATCTTCCTCTTCATATTCATAGTATGAGTTTCTATTCTTAAAAAGAAGTACTATTATTGAAATAATTGCAATTACTAATAAAACAGCTAATACAACAATTGCAATAATCATAGGTAAGGAATCATTTGAAGTTTGTGTTTCGGCTCCCAATTCAGCATATAAATCCAGTAACCCAGTCAAGCTTTTTTTTGTTCCACTAAGTGTATCGTAAACAAACCAATCCATATTTCCTGCACTATTTTCTTCATAGACAAGATAATAATCCTCTTTTTTTTCTTCAACAGTTGGCTCTTCTTCTACTACTTCCGTAGATTCTTCACTTACCGTTTCTATTATTTCCAAAAAATCAGAACGAATAAATCCAGTAATTTCTTTCGAATTCAAAGTATAATTCACTTGATACCAAACGCCATCTGTGGCAGTGTATTGTCCACTAACCGTAGCTTCTGTGTTCATTGTAGCATTATCCACTACACTAGAAGAAGTAGATGCACTACTCCTTACTCTTACAGTAGAACCAATTACTTTCACTTTTACTACATCACTTTTTTCCAACACATCATTTTCAGCTGTATCGTTTGATGCATCGTTTGATGCATCGTTTGATGTATTCTCAGCAGTCTCATCAGTAGTAGTTGTTGTTTCTGCTGGCACTGTTCCTGTAACGGTAACTAAATCTGAACGAATATACCCTTGCGTTGAGCCATCTACATATACTTTATACCATACATATCCATTGTCTGCTGTTACTTGCGAAATGATATCTACTGTATTTCCACTAACAACACTTGCAAGAACTTCACTACTAGCATCCGCACTTGAACGAATTTTTGCGCTTGCCGCTTTTACGTTTCCAGTAGCCGCATTTGATACTATTCCATTTTGAAAAAATAAAAACAATGCGCAAACAATCATAAGTTGTTTTACCAAAATTGGATATTTATTTAAATTAATTTTCATAACAATCTTTCCTCCATATCGGTACAACTACTATACTTCGTCAATGGCTTTCCCAATATCATTTCGCATATATTTATTTTCAAAGTTTACCCACTTTGTTGCTTCATATGCATTTGCTCTTGCCTCTTTTAAATCTTTTCCTTTTGCTGTGATCCCAAGAACACGTCCACCATTTGTTACAATAGTTCCATCCTTTAATGCAGTTCCTGCATGGAAACAATAATATCCGTCTTTTCCTTTGAAGGCATCAAGTCCTTCGATGGCTTTTCCCTTTTCATAGGCAACTGGATAACCATCTGATGCTAATACAACACATACTGCTGCATTGTCTTCAAAATCAAGTTCGATTTGATCTAGTGTTCCATCAATACACGCTTCTAAAACTTCAATCAAATCATTCTTCATTCTAGGTAATACTACTTGTGCTTCTGGATCTCCAAATCTTGCATTGTATTCTAGTACCTTTGGACCTTCGCTTGTTAACATTAATCCAAAGAAAATGATGCCCTTAAATTCTCTGCCTTCTGCTGCCATTGCATCAACTGTTGCTTGATAAATATATTTCTTACAAAATGCATCTACCTCGTCTGTATAAAATGGACTTGGTGAGAATGTTCCCATTCCACCAGTGTTTAATCCTTTATCTCCATCTTGTGCACGTTTATGATCTTGTGCAGAAGTCATCGTTTTAATTGTTTTTCCATCCACAAAAGATAATACAGATACTTCTCTTCCAACCATGAACTCTTCTACAACCATTAAATTCCCAGCATCGCCAAATTCTTTTAACAACATAATGGAATCCACGCCTTGGATCGCCTCTTCAAGTGTATTACAAATCAAAACACCTTTTCCAAGTGCTAATCCATCTGCTTTTAAAACAACTGGAAATTTACATGTTTTTAAAAATTCTTTTGCTTCTTTTTCATCTGAAAAATTTTCGTATCCTGCTGTTGGAATATTATATTTTTTCATCAAATCTTTCGAAAAGGCTTTACTTCCTTCTAAAATTGCAGCATTTTTTCTAGGTCCAAACGCTCTAATATTTGCTGCCTCTAATAAATCAATAAGTCCTCCAACTAAAGGATCATCCATACCAACAATGACTAGATCAATTGCAGTTTCCTTGGAAAATTGTACCAATTTATCAAATTCCATTGCTTGAATATCTACACACTCTGCAATACTTGCTATCCCAGCATTTCCTGGAGCACAGTAAATTTTACTTACTTTCTTACTTTTGCAAACACTTGTCGCAATTGCATGTTCTCTTCCGCCACTTCCTACAATCAATACTTTCATTTTATATGTAATCCTCTCTATTTTTTGCAATATAATCTATCGCTTTTGGTAAAATAATCCACTCTGCTTCTTCCATTACTTTTTGTTGCAACTCTTTTGCATCCGTTATTCCATCTACATAGACTTCTTTTTGAAATAAAATTGGGCCTGTATCAGTCCCTTCATCTACAAAATGTACAGTTGCACCTGTAATTTTCACTCCACGTTCAATTGCTTTTTCATGTACCTTTAATCCATAATATCCAACACCACAAAATGCTGGAATTAAAGAAGGATGCACATTAATAATACGCATATTGTATCGCTTTGTCATTTGTGCTGGGATTGTTACTAAAAATCCAGCTAATACGATTAAATCTGGGTTAATTTCTTCTACCATATTTAATAATTGTTCATTAAATTCTTCACGCGTCGAATACTCTTTTGGTGAAACACAGTATTCTGGTATGTTATTTTGTCTTGCTCGTTCTAATGCGTATGCATTTTTATTATTACTAAGTACTCCAATAATTTCTGTATCACAAATCACACCATTGGCTATTCCATCAATAATTGCTTGTAAATTTGTTCCACCACCTGATACACATACTAAAACTTTTAGCATAACGTAACACCTTTTTCCCCACATGTTATCTTCCCTACAACGTATGCTTGTTCCTCAACATTTGCAAGTGCTTGTAATGTAGTATCCACATCTTTTGCATCCACTGCGATTAACATTCCAATCCCCATATTAAATGTGTTATACATCATCTCTTCTGCAATATTTCCTTTGCTTTGTAACAATTTAAAAATAGGTTGCATTGGGTAACTATCTTTTTCAATCACAGCATGGATTCCATCCGGTAACATTCTTGGAATATTTTCATAAAATCCACCACCTGTAATATGACTACAAGCTTTAATTCTAACCTTTGCTTCTTTTACACTTCTAAGTGCTTTTACATATATTTTCGTTGGTTCAATTAATACTTCCCCTAATGTTTTTCCTAATTCATCATAATGTGTTGTAAGATTTTCTTTTGTCATATCAAACACTTTACGAACAAGAGAAAATCCATTGCTATGAACTCCAGAAGAAGTAATACCAATTAAGACATCTCCTTCTTGCAATTCTTTTCCTGTAATTAAATCTTTCTCATCAACAACACCAACTGCAAATCCTGCAAGGTCGTATTCATCCTCTGGATAAAATCCTGGCATTTCTGCTGTTTCCCCACCAATTAAGGCAGCACTAGATTGCACACATCCATCTGCAACACCTTTTACAATAGTTGCTATTTTTTCAGGAAAATTTTTTCCACATGCAATATAGTCGAGGAAAAATAATGGTTCTCCGCCTGCACACGCAATATCATTTACACACATAGCTACACAATCAATACCAATTGTATCATGCTTATCTAATAAAAATGCTAATTTTAATTTAGTCCCTACTCCATCTGTTCCAGATACTAGTGTTGGCTTTTCCATATCTTTAAATTTCTCCATAGAAAAAGCTCCTGAAAATCCACCAATTCCTCCTAACACTTCAGGTCTCATAGTTCCTTTTACATATTCTTTCATAAGTTCTACTGATTTGTAACCGGCCTCAATATCTACGCCTGCATTTTTGTAATCCATCTATTTAACTTCCTCTCTATTTGTTTTCTCTTTATTTGTATCTTAATTACTACTTATTCTACTAAAAAAAACACTATTCGTCAAAGGGCTTATTTAATTCTTCACAATCCTTTAAGATAAATTTACCATTTTTAATAATTTCTATCTTCTCTCCTGCCTTTGTTGTTACAAAAAGCTCACCCAACTCATCGTATGGAATGGTAATATCCGTATGACAATTATAGTATTCTTTTTTTGCTGAAATAGAGTTTTCTTTCGCAATAATAATTTTTCCATTTGGATTTTTTGTAATAGATGCCTCTTCTCTTGAATAACAAGTATCTCCTACTGCAAAATGTGGACCCATTTTTTCTGCAATTAAAATTGGAAGCACATCTTCAATTTTATATTTTTTTGCAACCACATACGCAGTTGTATTTGTTCCAATTGCAAATTCACCTAATGGAAGCGTTTCATGCATGTGTAATAAATTTTCTTTTATAAATGCTTTGTTTTCTTCTTCCTTTTCAAAATTACTACAAGAATAAGAACCAACCATACCTTCATCGAAGGTAAGCATCAAATCTTTATACTTCAACCCATGTAAAAATACTTCTTTTACATGTAAAATCCCCTTTGTTCCTTCTAACTTAGGACTTGTAAAAACCTCTCCTACTGGAATATTAACATCTGCAACACAATTTTCAAACCCAGTTTCTGTATCTTTACTTTTGATATCATGCAATGCAACACATAACTGTGTTTTATTTCCATTGCATCCAATAATGTGTACAAACTCCCCTTGATCAAGTGTATCAATGATTGTTTGTTGTATTGTTTCATACTTTTTATAATCTAGTGTATTTAATAAAACTGTTTCCGAAAAAATTTCCTCAAACTGTTCTCCAATTGCTGGTATTGGAAATGCAATTATGGTAAAACTTCTTTCTTCACTCTTTACATATTGACTTAATAAATCTCTTGCTTTTGATTGATATGTTACAAATAATTTTTGTTGTTCCTTTGAAAAACGAAGATTTTCCTTTTTTACCATTGGTGTAAATGGAACTTCTCCAAATTCCTCTATTACTGCTGGTCCTCCCATTAAGGATGTTTCTTCTTTGTATTGTTCGAAAGCAGCTTTTAATGATTCTAATTTTTTATTGATAAAAATTGTAGAAAAATATAATGCTTTATCATATTCATGGTCATAATCAAATTGCTTATTTGGACTCGTACTGTATACTCCAGCTTTTTGAACACGTCTTCCATTGATAAAACTAGCAGGCGCTTTATAGCATATGGATTCTAATCCCATTTTTTTGAAATTATCAATTGCTTTTACTACAACACGTTCAAACCCAATGAAATAGTGAATGGCAACTGTTTTTTTTATGGATAAATCTTTCCCCGTAGCTTCAAACCCCAATTTATAACCATTTGTATACGTATCTGCTATTTTTTGTATCTTTTCTTCTTCCATTTGCAAAAGATATTGTGCCATTTTCAATTCGTTTTCCCCAATATATTCTCCATATTGGAACAAATACTCTAGCGTTCCACTTTTGCTTTGTTCTAAAATTGATAAAATACCAGTTGTGTCTTGTACATATTGCATTTTTATTTGTTCTAAAGAAAGATCTGTTGCATAATCATATGCAAACCAATAAAATGCTTGTTTTAGAAATTCAATTTTTGGTGTTTTTTCTTCTCTCGCTTCATCTACAAACATCCCATAAATTTCCAAGCATAATTCGATGCGAATCAAACACTCTTCTTCTTTTTGATCATACACATATGAAATCAAACTAAACATTTCTGCATACAATGCCGAAAGGATTGGTCCAAGTTCTTCCCCTAACTTCAAAGTTGCATATTCTGGATTTGCATAGCTTGTTTGATAAGACTCTATCATAAGTTCTTGATACAATCTTTGATTTCTGCTTTGTAATTCCTCAAAAGTAGCACATTCTCGCTCTTTACTTTTTAACCATTCACCTTCTTCTAAAATCATTAAAATAAAAGAAACTACTTGCTTAAAATATTCTTGTTCACATGCTCTTACTTCATTTGTATTTAAAATTTCTTTCAATCGATTTTTTGCTAACTCTAATCTTAATTCTATCATAATCCATTCGCTCCTGAATATAGTATAAAACTTATGATTCCTAAATTTATTATATTTATTCCAATCCCAATAAAACTAGAAATTTTATACGTATTTGTTTTTGTACTCGCAGCAATTCCTAATCCTACTCCTACAATTGAAAATATTGTAACAAGAAATCCTACCATTCCATAATCTAATTCACTATTTATTCCACCACGATACGAATAATAGATACTTAAAAGAATGGAAAAAAGAGAAATCACTCCTAAATTAATAGACATAATTGCTTTTTGAGAATGTTTTCTACTTGTAAACATATAATTATTTTTTTGAGCCATACTTCCTCCATTGCCTTTCAATATAAAACGTTTTTAGGCACTCCGCTTCCACGAAATGCCCATCCTTAAAATAATATCTTTGTTTTTCCTGCCAACAGTTTTGCTCCACTAATAATTAAAAGTACACCACTTGTAATTCCAACTATTAATGCAATGACCCCTACTACTATATTAAGTGCACCAGCACCGCCCATAGTTTTACATACTTTTTCTTCCATTGTTTTCTCCAATCCAAATAAAAGCGATGTTTTATTTTATACCATATTCGTCATAATACTCTTTGATTTTTGCTTCCATTGCATCATCAATTAAAACCGTTCCATTTATTTCCTTGTTATATAAATATTCTACCACTTCTTTCATTGTAACAATGGCATTTGCTTTTATTCCATAAAGCTCTTGCACCTCTTCTAATGCACCTTTGTCACCTTTTCCTTTTTCACAACGATTGAGTGATACCATAAGTCCAATTACATCAATATCGCCTTGTGCTTTTAAAATTGGAAATGTTTCTTCTATTGACTTTCCTGAAGTAGTAACATCTTCTATAATTACCACTTTATCTCCACTTTTTAAGGAACTACCTAATAAAATTCCAGTATCCCCATGATCTTTTTCTTCTTTTCTATTTGAACAGTATCTAATTTCTTTTCCGTATAATTCACTAAATGCAATGGTAGTCGCTACACTAAGTGGAATTCCTTTATATGCAGGTCCAAATAATACGTCAAAATCATCACCAAACTCTGCATAAATTGCTTTTGCATAATATTCGCCCAATTTTTTCAATTGACTTCCTGTTACATATGCTCCTGCATTCATAAAAAATGGAGACTTTCTTCCACTTTTTAATGTGAAATCACCAAATTTTAATACATTACAATCTACCATAAATTCTATAAATTCTTCTTTATATTGTTGCATATTATCTATTCCTCTTTTCTTTATCTATTTTCAATTGCACTTGCAATATCTTTTTGCATATCTATAACAGCCGCTCTTGAAGCATCTGCATAATTTAAACTTCCAAATTGTTTATATGCTTCTTGTTGGTATGCTGCAATAATTCCTCTTGAAGAATTAATAATTGCTCCAAGACCATCTTCATTAAAGAAATGTACTAAATCTGCACCTTTTCCACCTTGCGCACCGTATCCTGGTACTAAAATAAAGCTCTTTGGCATAACTTTTCTAAGGGTTTTTCCCATTTCTGGATACGTGGCACCAACAACAGCTCCTACATAACTGTAGTCGTCTCCCATGCAATCTTCGCCCCATTTTGCTACCTTTTCACCCACTAATTCATACAATGGTTTTTCTCCAATTAATTGATCTTGGAACTCTCCACTACTTGGATTGGATGTTTTTACAAGGATAAAAATCCCTTTTTTTTCTTCTTTGCAAACTTTTATAAATGGATCAATCCCATCTGATCCTAAATATGGATTAACTGTTGCAAAATCTTCATCAAAACCATAAAAAGAATTGTTCCCAACTTTTACTTTTCCTAAATGTCCAATTGCATATGCTTCTGAAGTAGAACCAATATCTCCACGTTTGATGTCTCCAATAACAACAAGCCCCTTTTCTTTACAATAATCTACTGTTTTCTTGTAGGCGATCATTCCTGGAATTCCAAATTGTTCATACATTGCAATTTGTGGTTTTACTGCTGGAACTAAATCATAGATACTATCTACAATTCCCTTGTTATATTGAAAAATTGCTTCTGCAGCACCTTCTAATGTTTCTCCATGCTCTGAAAATGCATTTTTTAAAATATGCTCTGGAATAAAGTTCATCATAGGGTCTAAACCTACTACGATTGGTGCATTTGTTTTTTTAATTCCTTGTATTAGTTTTTGAATCATATCCTTATACCCTTCTTCTTGTTAAAATTTTATCTACTAGCTAAAAATTCATTTTCTCTTAATGCAAAATCATAATTTGGATATAACGTTAAAAATGATTTCATAAGAGTCTTGGCAGTCTCAAAATCACCTAAAAATTCATACGCTACCATTTCATTATATTTCAATATTTGCATCATGGAACTATCATTTAATGCTAATCCATTTTTAAATGCTTCTAATGCTTGTTCATAATTTTGTTCTAATAATTTTGATAATCCTAATTGATTATATATAATAGCACTATCATGATTTGATAAATAATTCTGATATACACTTGAAGCATAATTAAAATCCCCTAATGCCTCATATGTTTTTCCTAACATAAGAATGACTTCTTCATTCCCTGTTTCTCTCGCCTGTTCTAAGTATACTCTTGCCGAATCATAATCTTTTAAATAATAGGAAAATCTGCCTAATTCATATTGACTAAATCCCTTATCTTCTCGTTCAATAACGCCTTGCAAATAAACGGCACCTTCTTCTTCATAACCATACTGTTTTAATTCCTTAAAAATCGAACATACTAAGTTATAATTATTTGGTTCTAATTTCATTGCTGTTTCAAAATCTAAGATTGCCTCTTTTAGATTTTCTTCTTCTAATAACATTATTCCTCGATAAAAATATGCGTTTGTTTCATTTTTCTTTAAGGAAAGAATGGAAGAATACACTTCTTTTGCTTTTGTTGGTTCCTCATTTTTAAAATAGGATGCTGCTAAGTAGTAGTTTAAATCATAATCTATAGAATCAATTTGCCAATTACTATATGACAATGCTTCTAGAAAATACTCAATTGCATCATTATAATTTGTCAAACCTAAATTAGCAATACCTAATAATCTTGCTGCTTCTCTTTTATCCTTACTTTCTTCAAATCCTTCTTCTAAATATTCTAAAGCCTTTTGATATTCTAGTGCCTCAATCGCTTCTATTCCTTGCGATAAATACGTTTGCACTTCGCTATTGCCACAACCATTCATTAGAAAGAGTGTAAGTACACAAAAAAACATATACTTTCTACTTTTTTTTCCCAAACTGTTTTCCTCTTTTATCTTTTTTACGCTTCCTTTTTATCTTACCAAATTTCAAACGTTTTTAAAATAGTATTTTGATGAATTAGTCTATTATTTTTCGAATCCAAACTCCTTTTTTCACCAAATACCCTCCTACTACACATTTTATCAAATCTAATGTTTGAATTGTAAAATACATAAACACCGCTGGAATTAATGTATAGCGACTTAATGCATAAGCCATTGGTATACTGATTAGCCACATAAAACCACTATCAAAAAAGAATGTAGTAATTGTTTTCCCGCCCGAACGTAATGTGAAATAACACGCATGCATAAACGCATGGATTGGTAAAGAATAGCCTGCAACAATTATAAAATTTCTAGCAAGAACTCTCACTTCATCTGTTGTATTGTATAAACGTGGAAATAAGAAGGACCCCAAAATCATAATACCACCAAGTACTGCGCAAAAACAGACCGAAAAGAAAATCAATTTTTTATTCGTATCTTTTGCTTCCTCCATTTTCCCTGCACCTAGCAATTGTCCAACAATAATTGAAATAGCACCGCCTAACGCAACAAATCCAATATTAAATACATTTGTTAACGTATTGGAAATATTTAGTCCTGCTACAACATCAAGGCCTCTCATAGAATAACACTGTGTTAAAAATGCCATCCCCAATGACCACATTGCTTCATTCACAAGAAGCGGTGTTCCTTTCATAAACATTTGCTTTGTCAAGTGTTTAGAAATATGAAAACTGCGATATAGTCCAACCGCAAATTTATTTTTTTCACTATTTTTATGAGTTCCCAAAACCACAATTGCACATTCTACAAATTTTGAAATAACCGTCCCAATCGCTGCACCTACTACACCTAATTGTGGCATTCCAAATTTTCCAAAAATCAATAAATAATTAATGATTAAATTTAAAATTACTGCTACAATCCCTGCCATCATCGGTAAAATTGTTTCGCCCGTTTCTCTTAATGTACTTGCATAAATCTGGCTAATGGAAAAAGGAACAATTGAAATCAATAAAATCAAAAGATACGTTGTCCCATATTGTAATGTGGCAGCCTTATCCATTCCACTTCCACCATCATGCAAATACAATTGAATCAACCTCTCTCCAAATCCAACAAAAATAAAAAACGCAAGAATAATTAAAATGATACAAGAGTATATTTTAAAACGCACGGTTTCTCTTACCCCTTCATGATTTCCCGAACCATAAAATTGTGCGCAAAAAATTCCTGCTCCTGATACAGCACCAAAAATACAAATATTAAATACAAACATTAATTGATTAACTATGGCAACTCCTGACATTTGCTCCGTTCCAACTTGTCCTACCATTATATTATCAAGCATTCCAACAAAATTTGTAATTCCATTTTGGATCATAATTGGGATTGCAATACAAAATACCATTTTATAAAATCTTTTATCTCCAATAAATCTTTTTAAATTCATCTTACTTTTCTCTTTTCTTTATCATTCTTTTTTGCATGTTATCATATAGTTAAATATGAAAAAAATTGGAATTGCAACTTCTATACCATTTGCTAAAAATTACATAGATGCTTTATCCATATGTAATGCTACATTTCTTACCTTGCCAACTCATTATACCGAATACCCTCTTAATATGCTAGTGGAATCTTTTTTAGAATGTGATGGATTATTATTGCCTGGAGGTGGTGATATTTTTCCATTGTTTTTTGCAAGCTCAAATACTGGAAGTAAAAATATAAATGTATCAGAAGACATTATCCAACTCTGTCTATGCCAAGCATTTTTAGCCTATAAAAAACCAATTCTTGGAATTTGTAAAGGAATGCAAATCATCAATGTTGCTTGTGGTGGAACCATTGAACAAGATTTATTTTGCGCAAGTGCACACGCCTATACAAAAACGGATCAATATCATATTACATTCACACAAAAATATTCTGTACTTGACTTTTTATATGGCGCTTCCTTTATTACAAACAGCGCCCATCATCAAGGTATCGGAAAATTAGGAACAGGTTTATCTATTATGCAATCAGATTCTTTTTTTGTTCCAGAAGCAATCGTTCATCATTCGTTGCCTGTACTTGGAGTACAATGGCATCCGGAACGTATGATGGGCACCTTTTATAAGCCTACACTTATAAATGGCGCCCATATATTTCACTATTTTCTCTCGCTCTAATACTCTTTTATTTATCGATTTTCATTTACATATATTTGTGCTCTACTTTGAATAATATTAGATACTTCTGTAACTGACTTTTGTCCACTAAAGTAAGATTCTGCTTCTTCAGTAATAATATTGTTCAAATTTGTATCTTCTGTCATCACTTGATTAATACTTTGAATAAATGCTTTTACTGTATCCACTTCCTCTTGTGTGATTTCTTCTAAAATAATTTCTACTCCATCAATATAATACGTTTGATCATAGAATATTTCTTTCCCATTTTCATCCGTGTAAGATTGTTTTTTCATTGCTTCTTTTGCATTTGCATCTAATTGACTGATTTTAATTGGCCAAGCATAAGTATTGGTTGCTTGATATTCATCTCCCATAAAGTAACGTACAAACTCCCAAGCACCTTCTTTATTTTTTGTTCTTGCACTTATTGCAAAACTCAAACCATAACTAAAAGCAGACCCATTTCCTTTTGTTGTTGGAAATCCTACAAGGGTAATATCTTCTCCAAATTCACCTTTTTTCAATCGATTATACTCTCTAAATTCTGTCATACTAGTGATTTTTAGCATAGAACTTCCAGTACGAAATCTTGATTCATAATTTTTCCAAAAATCATCATTATCATAATATATATCATAATTAAAATCTGCTGGGAATTGTTTTACAAATTCTAAAATATCTTGAAACTCTTTTGTATCAAAGGAACATTGTCCTGTTTCCCAATCAATAAATTGTGTATTGTTTACAGACAAAAAATAATATAATAAGTCTGAACGAATGGTCTCTGAAAAAATTTCTACGGAATCATCTTTCGTTGCCACAAGAGCTTTTAAATCATCTAATGTCCATCCTGGATTTGGTCCTACTTCACTTGTTTTTCCAACTACTGTATAGATATAAAAATAAGGAATCAGTTGGTATAGCTTTCCATTATAGGAAGTTGCCTCAAAAACGTTTTCTAAGTAATCACTTCGATTGATTGTATCATCTTGCTCCATCAATTCATAAAAATCAGCAAACAACCCTTTGGCCATATAACTTTTCACTGGCATATTTGAATGTAGTAACATTATATCTGGCATATTCCCAGCAATAATATCGGTATTTAATTTTGTTAAACCTGCCGTGTAATCATCTTGTGTATTATAAGTGGAATAATCAATAATTTTTATCCGATGCGTCGTACTTGTTTTATTATAGCTAATCACTTGTTTTTTCACATCCCAATCAAGATACCATGCACCTAATGTAAATACTTCTTTTTTCACCACATCTTCAGGATTTACTTTTGTTAATTTTGCAATAATTTGCTCAAAATCATCGCTATAATAATATGCAAAAAATGATTTCTCATCAATCGCTTTAATATAAGTAATACCGTTCGTATTCATATCTGAGTCAATGTAATTTATAATCGGAGTAAGTGCTTCATCTCCTACATTGTATCCATAAACTCCTATTCCATCCGTCAATAAATAATCTTGATCTACTCCTTGGAAAAAACTATATTGGTATCCACTAAATGGCAACAATAATGCTTCCCCCATGGATTTACTTGCTTTGTCTATTTTTTTAAGAATCACACCATCTTCTTGCCAGATTCGTAAATAAATATCTTCATTTTTAGAAATCAAAACATCTCCACTCATTTCTGCATCAAGGTCAATTTCCTCTTGTAATTCTCCTTGAAATGAGTAGAACATCAAACGATCATTTCCTGCCACTAATAATTGGTCTTGTAAACATACCATGTTATTAATATAGAAATAAGTACCTTCTGTTTTTGCTTTCACATCTAATTCAAATAATAGCTCTCCATTTTCATTATACGAGCGAATCAATTGTTGATCTGTAGAAGTTTCTTCGTCCTCATAGGTGGCATATTTCGTAATTTGTATGAAATATTGATTTTCACCTCCGACAACCATTCTATTTAGATAATGGCCACTTTCTAATGTTGTTTCAAAAGAAGTAATTTTTGTTCCATCTAAATTAAATTTTCCAATCAAATACGTAGTATCTTGACTCAATTCTGGATAAGGCATGCTCTCGTCATCTGGTGTAGCTAATCCATCCTCCGCAGTTGCTTCGTCTTGTGGTTCTGGTTCTGATGTTTCAGCATTCTCTACTTCTTCTGTCGTTTCTAGTTGTGTCGTCACCATACGTGGCATGATAGATGCGTCCTGGGATCCTACTTGTGCTTGCACATAAATATAATTATCCTTATAAATAATATCGGACAATAACGTATCTTCTAAGTCCAAATAAATCATGTCCTCTTTGTATACAAATTGATTTGTGGATGTTGTACTTGATGTATCTTCCTTTCCACTACCTCCGCCACATCCTGCAAGCAATGCAGTGATCATACAAAAGAAAACCATCTGAAATTTTTTATTTTTCATGTCGTCTCTCCTTTCTTTTGTTTAGAAGTTCCCCTCTAATTCCTATTTTTTACCCCAATCTTAGTAATGATTTCTTTTAAGGTTTTCCTTTATTTTACCAAATTTTAACCATTTTGAATATAGTATTTTAACGAATTATACAGAATAGGCACCTCTTATAAGCTTACACTTATAAATGGTGCCCCTCCATCTCACTTTTTTATCGATTTTCATTTACATATATTTGCACTCTGCTTTGGATAATATTTGATACTTCTATAACCGATTTTTGTCCACTGAAATAAGATTCTGCTTCTTCATTGATAATCTTTGTTAAATTTGTATCATCTGTCATCACTTTATTGATGCTTTTAATAAAATTTGTTACCGTATCAATTTCATCTTGCGTCAACTCTTCTAATACAATTTCAGTTCCGCCAATATAGTACGTTTGATCATAAAATACTTCTTTCCCAAACTCATCTGTATAAGATGGTTTTTTCATGGATTCTTTTGCATTTGCTTCAATTTGACTAATCTTAATTGGCCAATTGTATGTATTCGTTGCTTGATACTCATCACTTAAAAAGTATCGTACAAAGTTCCACGCACCTTCTTTATTGTTAGATTTTTCACTGATTGCAAAACTCAAATTATAACTAATTGCAGAGCCATTTTTCTCACTTGTAGGAAATCCAATAAGCGTAATATCTTCCCCAAATTCTCCTTTTTTCAAACTATTATAATCTCTAAAATTACTAAGACTTGTAATTTTTAATAATGCACTTCCAGTACGAAATTTTGAGTCATAATTTTTCCAATAATCCTCGCTACTAAAATCAATTTCTGCGGGCATTTTATTTACAAATTCTAAAACATCTTGAAATTCCTTCGTATCAAAAGAACATTTTCCCGTTTCCCAATTAATAAACTGTGCATTGTTTACCGTCAGAAAATAATACAACATATTTGCTCGAGTGGTTTCTGCAAATATTTCTACTGAGTCCTCTTTTTTTGCAACCATTGCTTTTAAATCATCTAGTGTAAAGCCAAGCGTTGCTCCGACATCACTTGTTTTTCCAACTACTGTATTTACTGAAAAGTTAGGAATCAATTGGTATAACTTTCCATTATAAGAAGTTGCTTCAAAAATGTTTTCTAAGAAATCACTTCTTTTGATGGTACTGTCTTTGTCCATTAATGCGTAAAAGTCTGTAAATAACCCTTTTGCCATATAACTTTTTACTGGCATATTCGGATTTAATAATAGAATATCTGGCATAGTTCCTGCAATAATATCAGTGTTTAATTTTGTAAGACCTGCACTATAATCATCTTGTGTATTATAAATTGAATAATCAATTATCTTTATTCTATGTGTTTCATTTGTTTTATTAAATTGGATCACTTGTTTTTTTACATCCAAATCAAGATACCAAGCCCCTAATGTAATCGTTTCTTTTTTCACTACATCTTCTGGATTTACTTTTGTTAATTTCGAAATCACTTGCTCTTGTGTTTCGTCATTGTAATAATAAGCAAAAAAAGTGGTATCATCCATTGCGCGCATATAAGAAATACTGCTAATATTCATATCTGAATCAATATAATTTAATATTGGAACAATTTGCTCCTCTCCTAAATTATATCCATATACTCCTGTAGAATCCGACAATAAAAAATCATGATCCTTACCTGGAAAAAAAGTATATTGATATCCAGTAAATGGCAATTCTATTGCTTCCCCTATTGATTTCTTTTCTTTCTCTACCTTTTTAAGAAGAACACCACTTTCGTTCCAAACACGAAGGTAAATATCTTCATTTTTAGAAATCATAATTTCTGCATTTGAATTATCACCAAGTGCAATTTCATTTTCTAATTCCCCTTTAAGCGAATAAAACAGTAATTGTTCGCTTCCTGCTATTAATACCTGATTTTTTATACTAGCGATATTATTAACCATAAAAGCAGTGTCCTCTGCTTTTCCTTTTAATTCAATCTCAAAGATTGTTGCCCCACTCTCATCATAGGAACGAAGAAAATATTTGTCTGTTGCATTTTCTTCATTTTCATAATTTGCAGTTTGAACAATTAGAAGTAAATATTGATTTTCTTCACCTCGTACCATTTTAGAAAGATATTGCCCACTCTCTAATGTTACTTCAAAAGAACTGATTTTTGTTCCTTCTGTATCGTATTTCCCAATAAAGTAGGTGTTTTTTTGCGCTTGTTCTGTCCCTTGTGTCATCTCTCCATCTGGTGTAGGCGTCCCATCACCTGGAAGTTCTTCCATCGTAACCATTTGCATATTTTCCATACGTGGCATAAGAGAATCATCGGATGAAGAAACTAAACCTTGTACGTATATATAATTATCCTTATACACAATATCTGAAATCCTTGTATCTTTTAAATCCACATTTATTATATTCTCTTTATATACATACTGATTCGTAGTTGTAGTACTTGATACTTCTTCTTTTTCGCTTCCTCCACCACATCCTACAAGTAAAGTAGCAATAAAACAAAAGAGAAATAGTTTGTTTCTTTTTCTATTCATTTTTTCTCCTTTTTTTTGCTAAAATTTTTCCTTCTAACTCATATTTTTTATCACCAATCTTCGTAAAAATTTCTTTTAACGTAAATGGTTTCTGTTTCCAAAGTTTCCAAAGCACTACGATTATAAAAATAATTGGGAAAATCAAACTCAACACTTGTATCCCTACAAGAACCATAAAGACATCTTCATATCCTCTTGCAATATTTTCCCAGTAAGGAAATACTATAGATTTTTTACTCATAGATCTTATTCCAAATTCAGATAGATTTTTTAATAAGGATATCACATGAAATCGACTAGAATTCTCTATAATTTCTATCGTATTTTCTTCCATTCCACTTAACTCTTTTAACATTGTTTTTCCATAACCTTTAATTGGATTTGGAAGAACCACTTCATATTGATATCCTCCTGATGGCGTTCCTAACTTTGTGAGTGTTTCCATAGAAACATAAATAATCGGTTCGTTTAATCCTGCCGCTTCTTCTAATCGTCCACTTTTTCTTTCAATAACTCCTGCAATAAAATGTGGAATGTTTCCTATGGTTACTTCCATTCCTGTAACATTGCTTGATCCAAACAATTGCCATGCAACATCTTCATCAATAATGATTCCATCTTTCATTAAAGTATCTTCATTAAAGTAAGCGCCATACAACAATTTTTGTGGATGAAAGGAGAAGAAATCTCCTCCCACACCAATGGCTTTTGCTGTTACATTTCCCTTATTTGTGCTTACTTGGATGCTTCCACCTCTACTGTAAGAATCGATATATAATCTTGCCGTTTCCTTTTCACTTTCTTTTTCAATGGAGTCTTCCTGCAATTTTTTTGAAATCTTATAACGAAGTCCTTCAAAATAATTCTCCTCTAGCGTTACTGTTTCTGAGTAAAAAATACTCACTTGCGCAACATTTTTTTTATCCGACCATCTACTTGCCATTTGTTGGTCGTAAAGATCTGAACGCAGAAAAGATTTATAACATTCTATTCCCAAAAATAAAAGCAAAAAACTTATACCTATCAAAAAGGAAATTACCATACCCTTTGATATGGACTCAAATTTTCTTTTCAAATCAATCCCCCTTATTGTTCTGTTAAGCGTACTTGTTCTCCAGCATTTACAGGTTTTGTTGCTGTCGTAATCACATATTCATTTGCATTAAGTGCTGCTGAAATTGCTGTTTGTGTATCATCCGATGCTAATACTTCAATATCTACTCTTGTTGCAACATAGCGATTTCCTAATGGACTACTTTTTGATTCTATCACTAAAACAAATTTTCCGTTGTTGTCTTCACGAATAGCACTATTTGGCACAATTAAATCATAATTTGAACTTTTTTGTCCTACGGAAATACTTAAGGATTGACCTTGTTGTACCTCCCCATTAATTTCAAATCCTATTAATTTTTTCTTTCCTGGATCCGTCGTATCTGGCTTGATGGAAGCAACTTTTACTTGTACGTCATTGTAATACCATGAATTTTGTAATTCTGCTACATCTCCAACATTAATTAATTTTGCTTGTTCATTTGTCACAGAAAAACTTAGTGTAAATCCTTTTCCATCCGCCTGCATTACTACTAATGCTTCTTCTGGACTTGTGGTTTCTCCTGCAATCTTATTAATCTGTGTAATCGTACCTGCAAATGGCGCAACAATGGTTGTCCCAATTGTGGCCTTTCGAAGTTCTTCTACCTCTTTTTGTTTACTTGCTATGGCTGAATTTTGATTGGATAAATCTAATTCTTTACTGATATCAACAAGAAGTTGCTCTTGTTCTTTTTGCACTTTTGAAAGCGTTGCATCTGCTTCCACTTTTTGTGCATTTAACGTAGCAAGCGTTGCGGCTTTATTTGCACTTGATTGTCCTTCTAAATTTGTAATAATAGTATTGCATTCGCTCACATAATTTTGGGCACTTGTTACCTTCGCTTGTGCTGCAATATTGGCAGTGTTTTTTTGATTGTAGTCATTCGTTGCATTTCTTAATGATTCTACCGCTGTATCATACGTTTCTTTGTTTTCTTGCATAGTGGCAAATAGTGTATTTGCACTAGCTTTAAACGGATCTTCCAGCTGTTCATCAATAAGCCTATCTATATCATCATCGGTATACGTAGAAAACTCTTCCGCACTTTTGACA
>JBOFWM010000046.1:0-16066 GCA_051653625.1 Lachnospiraceae bacterium | reverse complement strand
AGGATTTCTTCCTCGTTTCAATCATAATTGCGAACTAGTTTCGCAATTACCTAATTCCTTTTATAATTCTACAATGAGTGCAGTTTCTAGTATTTCTTCACTTACTTCCATTTGCATTTGCTCTAATGCCTCTGTATTTAAATAAGTATCAAAGCTTGAAATTGTTTCATAAGGCATTTCTGATGCTATGCTTTCGCCTTTTAAAATTTTTGCCGCCATTTCGCCTGTTTGTTTTCCAAGTGCTACATAATCGATTCCTGCAGCTGCAACACATCCTAATTTTACTTGCTCTACTTCACTACCGTAAACTGGAATTCCTACTTCATTTGTTTTTTCTAAAATAGATGATAATACACCAACAACATTATTATCTGTTAAATTACTAAGACAATCTACACCTTTTGTAAGCATTGTATCCGTTGCTTGTAATACCTCTGCCTGTTGTGTTACACCAATTGCTTCAATTTCAAATCCATAAGATGGTGCTTTTTCTTGATATTCTGCTATAGCCGAAACAGAATTTGGTTCACTTGTTGTATATAAAATCCCGATTTTTTTTGCATCTGGTTGTAACGAACGAATTAATTCAAGTTGTGCTTCTACAGGTAATTTATCACTTGTTCCTGTAATATTACCTGAGTCTAATTTTGCTTGAACTGGATCTGTAATTGCTGTAAATACAACTGGAATATCTTTATCCTCGGCAGCTGCATAACAAGCAGTTGCTGATGGTGTTGCAATGGCACACATAATTGCAACATTATTTGCCGAAAAATTTTGCCCAATTTGTGTTGCTATTGTATCATCAAAACCTGCATTTTGATAGTCAATTGTAAAGTCAACACCTTCTACTAATCCTGCATCTGAAAGTCCTAATAAAAATCCTTCTCTACAATTATCCAACGAGCCATGTTGTCCATATTGTGATATTCCGATAACAGGAACATCTCCATTTACAACTTCTTGTGTTTCTATAATCGTTGTACTTTCTGTGCTTGTTGTACTCTCTGTGTTTGTTGTACTTCCACATCCAATCATCATTCCCATTACTGCTACCATTGTCATAACTATTAATTTTTTCATCTTTCATCCTCCTATTTTTTCATTAAAAAAAGTCTCATCCCTTAATAAATTAAGGAACAAGACTTGTTAATCCTGCGGTACCATCCAAATTGACGACATAAATCATCCACTCTATCTGTACTAAATACAGTCCGTCCGGATAACGGGCACGGTCCCCGTCGGTTGCTACTTGCTTGCGCTTTCGGCCGCCCTCATAAGCCCATTCACCTAACGTCTTGCTGCTGTGATTCCACCATCCACAACTCTCTACATGCTGACCTGAAAGGTTACTATTCTTAATCATCGGTTTGTTTCTTTTTGATAACGTTATTTTAGCATGATACGGTAAAATGTCAAGTAAAATTTGATCTCGTGCACTTGAATTTTTTTAAAACATTGACCAAACAAAAAAGCCTGCACATGCAAGTAAACCAGTAAAAAATAATATTATTACCAAATAACCCATAATATCTTTCGCTTTAAGACCTGCAATTCCCAAAGCAGGTAATGCCCAAAATGGCTGAATCATATTAGTCCATTGATCCCCCCAAGCAATGGCCATTGCTGCACGACCTGCTTCTACACCTAATTGTGCTGCAGCTGGCATCACGATAGGTCCTTGAACCGCCCATTGACCACCTCCCGATGGAACAAAAAAGTTTACAATTCCTGCTGATAAAAAGGTAAGCATTGGAAATGTTATATTATTTGATATATTTACAAAAAAATTTGAAATCTGTACTGCAAGTGAAATACCTGCATTATTAGTTACAATCATCATCCCCATTATACCTGCGTAAAAAGGAAATTGTAATAGAATACCCGAAGCACTAGAGGATGCTTGTCCTATTGCATCTACATACTTGCGTAAATTCCCATGCATTAATAATCCTAAAAACAAAAAAATAAAGTTTACAATATTTAAAGTAAGACTATTTGCTATACTTCCCCCCGCTTGCACTATTGTAAAAAAATAATAAATAATATATCCAAATCCTGCGCTACATGTAATAGCCCATAAAATTTTACTATGTTCTAATTTTTCTGCTGGCGTATCAATACTATACTGCTTCTCTGGAGGATCAATCAATAATTTAGGATTCACACAAATTGTATTTTCTTTTGTTGGATGCATTGCATAATTAATAAAAGGCATAGCAATAATCACTATCGCACACATAATTAAATTTACTGGATGAAAAATAGTATTTCTTGTTCCTGCTTGATAAGTAATATCACCTATTGTGTAACCTTGTGAAAGTGTTAGCGGCACAGAACCCGATAAACCAGAATGCCATATCACAAATCCTGAATATGCCGAGGCAATAAGCAAACGGTAATCAACCGTTGCAACTCTACGGGCAACTGCTTTTGCTAAAAGTGCACCTGCAATAAGACCAAATCCCCAGTTCAACCAACAACAAATTGCCGAAAAAAAAGTTGTTATAATGATTGCACTACAGTTATCTTTGGCAAGTCCAGCAACGACATTTAATGCATTTTTAAACACTTTTGCAGATGCCATTGCAGAACCAAGCACTAATACCAATGCCATTTGCATTGAAAAGGCTAATAGATTCCAAAAACCAGTACTACTACCCCATGCATTCAAAATTTCAAATGGTCCCATTGAAGTGACTATCATTGCTGCAAAATAAACAATAATACTTAAAACTATTGCAAATAAAAATGGATCAGGTAGCCATCGATTAACAATTTGAACACACCCATTCGTGAATTTTTTAAACATAACTTTTTCTCCTAACTATTAAATTTTTCGTTCCTTTTAATTAAAACTAATTATATACTTCATAACTCAACAAGTCAATTATTTTGATTAGTTTTTTAGTTACTTTGTACAGTCCAATGAGTGTTTTCTGTTTTTTGTTGTATGTTTTTCCTTTTGTCTTAAGAGTGAATTTTACAACCTCTTATATTAAAAGATCTCTTTCTTTAAAAGTCACAAAATTTATAAAACAGTAGAAATATTAAACTTATACATGATATAATACTATCAAATTTAGACATAGACAAAAAGGGGGGTACAAAATGAAAAAAGGATTAATTTTATTTTTATGTTGTATATTATTAATAGGCTGCAATCGTCAGGAAAAAAAATCCGCACTCGATCCAAAGAATCCTACAGAAATTGTTATTTGGCATTACTACAACGGGCAACAGCAAGATGCATTTGCTAAACTAGTTCTTGAATTTAATCAAACAATAGGTCTTGAAGTGGGCGTACATATTGAAGAATATAGCCAGGGGGATGTTACCGCACTTGAAGAGATTATTAATGATGCTGCTGAAGGCAAAGTAAGTGTAGGACATCTTCCAAATCTATTTGCAGGCTACGCATCAACAGTTTACCATTTAGACCAACAAGATCTTATTGCTGATATTTCACCATATTTTACCCAAGATGAGTTAAATCTATATATTGATGGCTATATCAATGAAGGTGGATTTGGTTATGATGGAACACTTAAGATTTTTCCTATTGCAAAATCAACAGAATTGTTCTTCATGAATCTTACAGATTGGAATGTTTTTGCCGAATCAACTAACGCATCTCTAGATGATTTATCTACAATCGAAGGTATTACAGAAACAGCAAAGGCTTATTATGAATGGACTGATTCTCTCACTCCTGAAACTCCAAATGACGGTTTAGCCTTTTTTGGTAGAGATGCATTTGCAAATTATATGATTATAGGAACCAAGCAATTAGGTAGTGATATCTTTTCTGTTGAAAATAATGATGTTGCCTTAAATTACGACAAATCCATTGTACGCAAACTTTGGGACAATTACTATACTCCTATGGTTGCAGGTTGGTATGCTGCCGAAAACAGATTCCGTAGTGATGATGCCAAATTAGGGATTATTCTTTCTTGTGTAGGTTCTAGTTCAAGTACGTCATATTTTCCAACTTCCCGTGTTGTAAGTGACACAGAAAGCTATGATATTGAAACCTATATCGCTCCCGCTCCTAAATTTGCTAATAGCGACAATTATGCTGTACAACAAGGAGCTGGATTTGCTGTTACAAAAGCAAGTGATGCTGAAATTGAAGCAGCAACAGTATTTCTAAAATGGTTTTCTGAACCAGAACGTAATTCACTTTTTTCTGTTGAATCTGGTTACCTTCCTGTTACTAAAGAAGCAAGTACAACAGAATATTTATCTGCAATAATTGAAAGTAATTTTGTTAGTAATGAGGTTTCCAATGGTCTTCTAGCAGCCGTTAAAACAACTCAAGAAAACAATATGTATACAACCCCCGCATTTTCAGGTGGAACAACTGCACGTTCTATTTTAGAATCTTCTATGCCAGAAGCTGCTATTGCTGCAAGAAATGAATTATTAGAACGAATAGCTCAAGGTGAAAATTATCATGATGTGCTTTCACAGTTAACTAGTGATGATGTATTCGAACTTTGGTATACAAATACCAATCAACAACTCCTAGAATCTATTACAGTAAAACCATAGCAAAGAGAAAGGTGACTCTATGAAAAGAAAGAAGTCACGACGCAGTCGCGGAATCTGGATACGTGGTTATGTACCTATTCTTTTTCTAATAATTGCGTTATGCATAACAATCCAAATATATGTAACTAATAGTGGGATGATTCAACAATTAAGAGATAGCTCTGACCAATCTATGAATCTTATTGTGCAAGCTCGTACAGAATATATTGCAAGTGCTATGACTACACGTTGGGGAGAAATGACTACTGCTATACAAATGATGAATGATATATACGACGAACTTGTTGCTTCTAATAACTACATGATAAAAGATATAATTTCAAACGAAGATTTGTATGTAGATTTTTTAAATGAGGCCATTACTCCTACAATTGATGTACTAAGACGTAATGTTGTAAGTGGTGTGTATATTATTTTAGCAGATACTGATACAGTATCTGCTAATGAAACATTTGATCTTCCAGGTATTTTTTTACGTGATAGAGATCCTACTTCTGCTTATAATAGCACAAATAAAGATTTATTATTTGAGCGTGCACCGATTTCTGTCGTTCAAAAATCAGGAATATCTACCGATTCCTTTTGGAGTCCAAATTTTTCAATAGGATTAAATGGTGATTTACAAGAAAGTTTTTTTAAAGTTTACAATACAGCACTCAAAAATCCAGGCATTGATACTACTTCTTTAGGATATTGGTCTTCTGGACAAATATTAACAAGTATTCAAAGCACTTCTTTTTATTATATCGTTCCACTTATCTCAAATACTGGCGAAGTATATGGTGTTATGGGAATCGATATTTTAAAAAGTTACTTTGCCCAATCGATTCCCCACCAAGAGATATCAAATGGGGACGGTGCATACGGAATATACAAAACCCAAATGGATGACTCTATTTCATTCATTGATTATTTTTCAAAAAGCGGAAGGTATTTAGATGATTTTTGGTTAAATCAAACAACTATACCATCTGGAAACTCAAACGCACTTTCTTATAGACATAATGCAACAGATTACATTGTTCAAACAATAAAATTAAATATTTATGATGCATACTCTCCTTTTTCTGATGAAAATTGGTATATTTATGCAGTTGCTCCTCGTGATATACTATACCAAACAACAAATGAAATCATATACAATGTAACAATACTCATTATTTTATTAATGGTTATTGCTATAATAGGTATTGGTATCATTATATATCGAATTGCAAAACCAATCAAAAACCTGGAACACCAATTAAAAACAACGAAACTTGATAGCGACGTTTTATCTCTTGATTTAACTGGTATTTCAGAACTAGATTTACTCGCAACTGCAATTGAAACTTTAAATGCGGATGTTCGTGCATACGCAGGAAAATTTTCTCAATTGTTAGAAATGTCTAGTATAAGCCTAGGTGCATTTGAATTCCATACTCAAAATAATCAAGGATTTATTTCTCACAATTTTTTTCATGTTTTCGGTGATGATACACCTAGCGAAAGCCTTGAGTTAAAGGACATATTACTTAAATTACAATATTATCAAAACTCTGCAATTCCCGAAACAATTATTACTTCTAAAGATAGTTATGAATGTATTTGTGAATTTTTTAATGAAGGATATTTAAATCGTTTTGTGCGAATCAAACTTGAAACAAGCCATGAATTAATACGAGCATTTGTTGAAGATGTATCCATAGAATGGCGCGAAATTAGAAAACTTGCTTACGAAAGAAATCATGATAACCTTACCGATATATATAATCGTCGTGGATTTTATGAACAATATTATTCACTTATGAAATTATCTCCAGAAATATTAAAAACTGCTATTGTCATTATGCTAGATCTTGATAATCTAAAGTTACTTAATGACACATATGGACATAGCATTGGAGATCTTTATATAAAAACTACTGCACAAGTTCTAAAAAAATATGAATGTCAAAATGTCATTGTTTCACGTATTTCAGGCGATGAATTTCTTGTGTTTAGTTATGGTTATCAAAACCAACTAGAATGCAACGAATTTATATCAAAATTAGAAAAAAGCATTACTTCTAAAAAAATCTGTATCAGCGATGATAATTTTTATCCGCTCCATATTTCTGCGGGTATTGCTTATTATCCTAAAGATAGTATAGAAAGCAATGAACTTGTACGTTTTGCAGACTTTGCAATGTATCAAGGAAAACGAACATTTAAAGGACGTTTTACTCCTTTTGATAAAAATGTTTTCGATAAGGAAGAAATACGTTTAAAAGCTAAGGAAGCATTAGATGAATTTATACGCAAAAAAGAAGTATTATTTTACTTTCAACCAATTATATGTGCAAAAACAATGACTATATTTGCATATGAAGCATTAATGCGTCCTCAAAATAGCATTCTTAAATCTCCACTAGATGTTTTAAATATTGCAAAAGCTGAAAATAGACTACAAGAAATCGAATCCATTTGTATATTAGGCGCAATAGAAAGTTTTTCAAATTGGTGTCAAAAAGGAATTATTTCAAACCAAGACTGTAAAATCTTTCTAAACACCATAACAAATGAGCGATTAAAAGATGAAGAAGTTTATATTTTAGAAACAAAATATAAAGATTATTTAACTCGTACTGTTGTTGAATATACAGAAAATGAACAAGCTGATCCTCAAGTTATTGCATACAAACACGAAATATTAACAACTTGGGGAGCATCGACTGCACTTGATGATTATGGTAGTGGTTATAACGGTGAAAATATGTTATTAGAAACAAAATCAAAATACGTAAAACTTGATATGCATATGATTAAAAATATTCATATAGATGATAATCGTAAACAACGCGTAATTGATTTAATAAATTATACCCATAAACGTGGAATTCTAGTGGTTGCTGAAGGTATTGAATTAAAAGAAGAATGTATCATACTTCGTGAATTAGGAGTTGATTTTTTACAAGGTTATTATCTTGCAAAACCAGATTTAATTCCACCTACTCCTGAGTTTGATGCTTTGCTTTAACAAAAAAATCGATAGAAAAAGAACGCCTTTCAAATGGCATTCTTTTATCTATCGATTATATATGATATTTAATAACTCTTCTCATCCATCATTCTATAGATTGCATCCATATCTAAACTTGCTCTTACTCCATCTGCTAATTTATCAAATTCTTCTTCTTTCCGTTCTTCATATGAACTTATATCCTTCACTTCAAATGGAATTTGTTTTTTTTCACATAGCGATTTCAATATTATTTCTCCCACACCTTCAAAATCAAATATACCATGTACGTAAGTACCATAAATATTGTTTTTATTAGATCCATCTGCTTTTTGAACTTGTGTTTTATCCTCATCATTACTATAAATGTTCAATATACTTAGCCCTACTTCAGTACATGTAGTGGTTTTTCCCATATGAACTTCATATCCTTCAAAACTTTTTCCACTTAATTTATTAAAAATTCCTTCTATTGAATTAAAAGTTCCTTTTACTTTTGTTCGTGTTTTTTCTGCCTCAAAAATAGTGTTTCCCTTTAGAAGACACATTCCACTCATTGTTCCACTCATTTCTATATTAAGAGGATCTTCAATCGTTTCACATAACATTTGATACCCACCACAAATCCCCCAAATCGGAATTTGCTTTTCTGCCTGTTTCTTAATTAACACTTCTATTCCACTTGTTCTTAACCATTCTAAATCTGCCATAGTATTTTTTGTTCCAGGTAAAATTATAAAATCTGGTGTTCCAAAATTTTGTAATGATGTAATGAATCTAACTTTTCTACCATAAACTAACTCAAACACATGAAAATCTGTAAAATTTGAAATATGTGGAAATCGAATAACTGCAATATCAAGATCAGATACTCTATCCTCTAATAAAACTTCTGCCAAACTATCTTCTTCCTCTATTTGAACATCTAAAAATGGAACAACTCCTATAATTGGTTTTGGAATAAGTTCTTTCATCATTTCTATTCCAGAATCTAATAAAGAAAGATCGCCTCGAAATTTATTAATAATCATTCCTTGAATTAAGTTTTGCTCATCTTGTTCTAGAAGATGATACGTCCCATATAGTGAAGCAAATACTCCGCCTCGATCAATGTCTGCAACCAAAAGAACAGGAGTATTTATTAATTTTGCAAGCCCCATATTTACAATATCATCTTTTTTTAAATTTATTTCTGCTGGACTACCAGCACCTTCTACAACAACAATATCATATTCTTCTAAAGAACGAAATGCTTCTAAAATAAATGGCAAGTATTCTTTTTTTCGATTAAAATAATCCAATGCCTGCATGTTACCAATTACTTTGCCATTCAGAATCACTTGTGATGCCTGATGACTTGTAGGCTTTAATAAAATAGGATTCATGGCCACATTTGGTTGTTGTTTCGCTGCTTGAGCCTGTACAACTTGTGCTCTCCCCATTTCTAATCCCTCATCTGTAATATAAGAATTTAAGGCCATATTTTGTGATTTAAAGGGAGCCACTTTATATCCATCCTGCGTAAAAATTCTACAAAGTGCCGTTACAATAAGACTCTTTCCTGCATTTGATGTGGTTCCTTGTACCATAATTACCTTTGCCATTTTTTACTCCTATTAATTTTTACTTTGCTTTTATATATTATTCAATCCCCACTAATTCTATCGTAAAGTTAGTAACTAGAATTGATTCCAAATAGAATATGATTCTCTCATATATTGAGACACATCAAATCCGTAAACCTGCTGTAAATTTTCCTGTTTTAATACTTCTTTGGCAGTTCCTAATGCTCTAATTTTCCCTTTATCCATTAATAACATACGATTTGATAATCGTAATGCTAAATTCAAATCATGTAACACTCCAATGACAGTTTTTTTATTTTCATTTGCCCATGTTTTTAAAAAATCAATTAATTCCACTTGGTAAAATAAATCTAAATGATTTGTGGGTTCATCAAGCAATATAATCTCTGGTTCTTGAACTAATATTCTTGCCAAAAAAACTCGTTGTAACTGCCCACCAGATAATGTACTTATATCCCTATCTTTTAATTCAAGTAATGAAACCACCTCTAACGCATCTATTACTTTATCTTGATCTTTTTTTGTTGTAGTAGTTAATAATTTTCGTTCTTGATAAGGATATCTCCCCATCATTACCGTATCATAAATGGTATAACCAAAATAAATGTGTGTCATTTGACTTAACAAGGCAACTTTTTTTGCCAACTCTCTTGGTTTTAATCTTTGTATATTTTCTTCCCCCAATATAATTTCGCCTTCAAAGGCAATTAAATTGGCAATGGTTCTTAGCAATGTAGTTTTTCCACAACCATTTGGTCCAATAATAGAAAGATTTTCTCCTTTTGGAACTTGAAATGAAATAGAATGTATCACTTTAGTTTCGTCATATCCAGCTGAAATATTCTTTAATTTAAGCATGTTTTTTACCAGCCTTTCTTTCAAAATATAAATATATGAAAAATGGAGCACCTATAGCAGAGGTCACTGCTCCAACTGGTAATTCAGTAGGGGATGTAAGTGTTCTTGCAACTAAATCACATAGAACCATAAATGTTCCTCCCATAATTGCTGCACTTGGAATTACTAACTTATGTTTTGCGCCAAAAATCCTTCGTGCAATATGCGGAGTAAAAAGATCCACAAAACCTATAATTCCAACCATAGATACAGTAAATCCAGTAATAACTGCTGCAACACTTAACAACAACCATTTAATTTTATAAATAGACACTCCAGAAGCTTTAGCTTGCTCTTCTCCAAACGTCATTAAATCTAATTCCTTTGCAAAATACATTGCAATTCCAATTCCAATAAGCGCAACTGGAAACAATATGGTAGGATGTGTCCAATCTTTTAAAGAAAAACTACCTAGTTGCCAAAAAATAATTCTCTGAGCACCTTCCTTTGACCAAGTCATAAAAAAAGAAATCATAGCATTTGCAAACATAGAAAATGCCATACCAGTAAGGATAATTGTTGTATTACCCATATTTTTGTCAATGCGATTTGCTAAACCAACAGCTAATACTACTGTTAATAATCCAAAACATAAACCAAAAAATGGCAATGTTAAGCTCCCTAAAAATGTAAAACCAAATAATATAGAAATACTTGCACCTACTGCTGCACCTGAAGATATTCCAAGTGTATAGGATGATGCCAATGGATTTCTTAAAATAGATTGAACAATAACTCCACTTACTGATAAAGCACTACCTGCGATAAACGCAAGTAATGCTCTCGGTAGACGTATTTTAAGGAAAATAGATACTAATGTATCATCAGGATAAATGGCATATGTAAATCCCAACAAATTGTTTCCTATGATTTTCAATAAATCAGGGACAGGAATAAATACACTCCCTATTCCAATAGCAAGAATTAATGCAACAATTGCTATTATAATTAATATCATGAATTTTGATTTTATTTTCATATTTTCCTTCTTATAATACATATTATTCAAAATATTCTGGATAAACTGCAACTGCCATTTCTTTTAAAGCTTTTATAATGTTTTGTGATGGACGTGAACTTGCATTATCATTAATTTGAAATACTTGTTTTTCAGCAATAGCCGTAACTACATCCCATGCATTTCTTGAAAGAATTTCTCCTACTGGATCTTCAACATAACTTACATTTGTTAAAATAACATCTGGATTTTTAGCAATAACATCTTCTTCTGAAATAGAAATCCAGTCTGTTTGATCAGCATAAATATTTTTTGCTCCTATAATTTCAATCATTTCATTTAAAAAAGTTCCTGTTCCAAAGCTATAGCAATAAGGCGCTGCTGAAATTTCAAAATATACATTTTTCTTTTCTTCAATAGTTGAGCTAATCGTTTGAATAGCTTCAATTTCACTTTCCATTTCCGTTATTATACTAGCCCCTGTTTCTTCTGCTCCAACTACTTGTGCTAAAAATGAAATACTTTCTTTTATTCCATCAATTGAAGTTGCAGAAGGTGTTGTTACTACACAAACTCCAGCATCTTTCACCATTTGAAATACATCTTCACCATCTGTACTAGACATACCTGTTGTAAAAATCACATCTGCATTCATTGCAATTAATTGTTCTGCATCTGGTGTCATAATATCAAATACTGGTAACTCTTGAGAAATCCCTTCAATATCAGCACTGTATGAATCAATTGCTATAATTTTATCCGCCATTCCTAATGCTACCAAAATTTCTGCATCAGATGGTGCAAGTACAATAATGCGTTCAATTGTTTCAGGTAATGTAATATCATATCCTGCTAAATCTTTTTCTAGTGTTGCAATACTCTTTGCTTCTTCTTGACTTGTTACTTCTTCTGTTTGCATAACAGTTTCACTAACTGTTTCGTTTGTTGTTCCCTTTGCTGTTCCACAAGCAGTAAACACAAAACATAACATAAGAATTAATGCATACATAATTGTTGATTTTTTTGTTTTTTTCATAATTTTCCTCTTTCTATGCCGAAGCATATTACATTTTTTATGTTTAATACACTTTATATATGGAAAAATGCTTCCGAGTGTAATTAAAACCATTGCTTTATTTTAATACAGTGCCTATTCCACAAAAAATACGTATAACTTTTTCTGCTCTTTTTGATAAATAAGCAGTACTTCGTCCCACTTCTTCTCTCCATTGTCGCATAGTAGCATCCATAGGCACAACTCCACAAGAAATATCCTCACAAATAATTACTTCATCTTTATATTTCTCCCAATTCATAGAAATTTTTTCTATAGTAGATTTTTGTTGTTTCACATCTTCTAATACTTCTAAATGAAAATTATTTCTTATTTTTTTTCCCGGAAAATTTTCTGTTGCATATGTTAACTTTCCTTGATAGGCTCCACCAATAATTAATATCATACTCTCTCATCCTTACTAATTCCTATACTTTTACTTTTTCATACTAATGCCCTTATGATAGATAAAATTACCAAAACAAGCTTCTATTACTATTTCACAATGTTTTGCACATATTTTATCTATATATGCCAATGCTTTTCTATACTCCTTCGTTTCTTTCGAATAAATAATTGCATCTGAATAAATACCATCAGATACTATTACAATATCATTAAAATACCTTAGAAGTTCTTCAAATTCTGTTCCAATTTTTTTGTAGCACATTAAGTCTATATTGTTTTCTTGAAACATTTCGTTCATCAAAAGTGCAGTTGTGCTATCTAATAATATAGAACAATTTTGTTTACATAACATTTTTAACTCAAGGATATCTTTTTCTATTTCTATCGTTTCAAAGCCCATCCCTTTTCGCTCCTCTATATGCCTTGAAATCCTTGCTTCATCTTCTTTATCATAAGGTTTCATCGTTGCAACATAATATAAAGGAACACTCCCTATTTTTTCTTGTTGTGCTTTTGCTAATACTTGCGCATAAGTTGATTTTCCATTTTTACATCCACCAGAAATTAATATTTTCATGTTTAAAGAATTCCTTCGTTTATTTTCACAAAAAAAACCTCCCACACATAGTAAGAGGTTGAATTTCGAACACAAAAGCAAACCTTTTTCGTATAAAAGGCATTTTTCGAATCCAAACTTCAATTTCCTGTGAAGCATCTATGGAGAAAAAACGGCAGGTCTTTCGACTTAGACATCAAACATTATTTTCACCTTCCCAGAATTTTTTCCAGTGGCATTCAAAAATAACTACGTCAATACGGCAGCAGGTCTGTTTAGGATTCTCACCTAATTCCCTATTCTCACATTATAAAAATATAATTCTTACTAATTTATATTGTGCACCGAGTTTTCTTATATGAATTTATTACCTATTATAACAAAGTTTTATTATTTTGCAACTATTATCTAAGAATCATTAAAGTTCTAAGATCTTTTTTAAATCTTCTTCAGGTGTAGAAATTGGTGTAATATTAAATTTTTCTACTAACGTATTAAGAATATTTGATGAAATAAATGCAGGTAATGTTGGTCCTAAATAAATATTTTTTATACCTAACGAAAGTAATGTCAATAAAATACAGACTGCTTTTTGTTCATACCATGAAAGTACAAGTGTTAGTGGTAACTCATTAACAGAACATTGAAACGCTTCTGATAATGCAATAGCAACTTTTATAGCACTGTATGCATCATTACATTGTCCCATATCCATAATACGAGGTAATCCGCCTATTTCTCCAAGCTCAAGATCATTAAAGCGGTATTTTCCACAAGCAAGTGTTAAAATAATTGTATCCTTTGGTGTTTGTTTTACAAAATCGGTATAATAATTTCGACCAGTTGCTGCACCATCACATCCACCAACAAGGAAAAAATGTTTAATAGCACCTGTATTCACAGCATTTATTACTTTTTCTGCTACATTTAAAACTGTACCATGTCCAAAACCAGGCATTAATGAATCTCCATTATTGATACCTGTCATCTTTTTATCTTCTGTATACCCTGCAAGTTCTAATGATTTTTGTATTACAGGCGTAAAATCTTTTTGATCATCTATGTGTATCATATTCGGATAAGAAACTACAGATGTTGTAAAAACTCGATCTGCATAACTCTCTTTTACAGGCATAATACAATTAGTTGTAAAAAGAATTGGTGCCGGTAAATCTTCAAATTCTTTTTGTTGATTTTGCCATGCAGTACCAAAATTTCCTTTTAAATGAGTATATTTTTTTAATTCTGGATATGCATGTGCTGGCAACATTTCAGAATGCGTATAAATATTTATTCCCTTATCTTTCGTCTGTTCTAGTAATAATTTTAAATCCTGTAAATCGTGACCAGATATGACAATAAATGGTCCCTTTTCAATATTACAAGTTACTTTAGTAGGAATAGGTGTTCCAAAAGCTTCGGTATTTGCTTGATCAAGAAGCTCCATACATCTTAAATTCACGTTTCCTAATTCCATAATAAGATCAAACAAATCAGATGATTCTCTATCATCTCCAATACAAAATAATGCTTTATAAAAGAAATTATTAACTATTTCATCTGATTTCCCTAAAATATATGCATGATGTGCATATGCAGCCATTCCACGTATTCCAAAAAGAATTAGTGATTTTAAAGAACGAATATCTTCATCATCCTCCCACAACCTCTTCATATCATATGGTTCATTTTTGCTGCAAGGTGAGGCACACTCCATACATTTTGGTATCAATTTTGCCTTTTCTTTTTGAATTTGTTCAATTAGAATTTGAAGTGTTTCATTATTAAAATTTACATTTGTTACCGTTGTAAAAAGGCCATCAATGATAATTTTGTGTGTACTTTGCGTCGGAACATTTCCACTTACCGTACGTGCTAGTCCGATTAATTCTCCCGTGAGAAGATCTTGTAAATTTGCTGTATCTGACTTTTTCCCACATGCACCATGAATGGTACATCCGTGTCCTCCAACAGTTTGCTCACATTGAAAACAAAACATATTTGTCATATTAAATTCCTCCATATAATTAGTATGAACTCATATTAATATAAATATTCAATCAAGTATGTTGTTTATACAACACACTTTTCTCCTCACTAAGAATCTTGCTTGGTGTCTGCAATTTGAATTTCTCGTAAATTTACACCCTGTGGCATTTCATATGCAAATTTAATTGTTCTTGCAACATCCTCTACAGTGATTACACCAACTCCTGTCGATTCTTTCCATTGATTATATTGATTTTTAATTTCAATACTTGTAGTGTGACTTAGTAATTCAGTTGAAACTGCTCCCGGACAAATACGTATTACACGTACATTATATGGAGCCAACTCCATTCTTGCAGTTTCCGAAAGACCAATTACACCAAATTTCGATGCACAATACGCTGCATGATTTGCAAATGGCTTTACCCCCGCAATAGAAGAAAGATTTATAATTGTACCGCATTTACGTTCTTTCATATCGTTCATTACTATTTGCATTCCATTCATCACACCCATTACATTTACATCAAGCATTTTTTTCCACTCTTTTGTATCTTGATTTTCTAGATTTCCCAAAAGCATAACTCCAGCATTGTTGATTATTAAATCTGTTTTTCCAAATCTAGATTCTGCCTTTCTGATTGCAGATTCAAATGCAATTCTATCTGTAACATCGACCTTTTCACATATAACATTGGGTAAATTCATTTCTTTTAAAAGATCAATCCTACGTGCAAGTAAAAGCATTGGATACCCCTCTTTTGCAAATTCATTTGCTAGTGCATTTCCAAAGCCTGAACTAGCCCCTGTGATAACTACTAATTTTTTCATATACTCCTGCTCCTTTACAACGTTTAAATATTAATTTATACTGTAGCAATAATTATACTCTAAATGTTAAAAATCAAAAGTACGCACATTTTTTTCAGATAGTGTAATAAAATTGAGGGGAGGGCTTTTATGAAAAGAAAAATTTTATTCTCAACAATCTTTTTATGCTTAATTGGCGGTGTGTTCGCATTGATTACTTTTTCATCTGCTTTTAAGATAAATGGAGATGTAACAAAGATAATTGTGAGGA
>JBOFWM010000045.1:0-5265 GCA_051653625.1 Lachnospiraceae bacterium | reverse complement strand
TCAAGAAAAGCGTTTAAAAGAGCGTTTGGATATTAAAAGAAAAGTCCATGAATAGGGCTTATTTGGTAATCAATAAAATATAAAATTATCATGTTAGAAAAATAATTGGAAAAGTGCCAACGATTACTTGACACAAACGATTTTCTACACATACTTGCTTTTTTGTTTTTCTTACTTTAGAATTCATTTTAGATACCTCTCGTGTTTTAGATTTTTACCAACTGTCCGGTCAGTAATAATCTAAATTTACTTGAGGTATTCTTTTTGGTCAATTCCCTTTACTCTTTAAAGTATACAGGAAGCTCCTGTTTTATTAATATTTATAACTATTATTCTAATACATGGTTTGACAAATCACCACCTCATAGATTTGTATAATAAAATATGAGCCGACGCTATAATAAATTGATTATAATAAACAACTTATTGTAGCTCCGACTCTTAACATCAATTCATAACACGAATAATACGCTGAATACTTTTTTTAGACAAACTAAATTCTTCTGCAAGTTCTTTTGTGCTTGTTCCATTTTGAAATGCCATATAAATATCAGTATTTCTTTCTAGCAACTCTTGTTTAATCCCTGTCCCAATACCCCATTCATTACGCTTTCCTGTCTTTTTAGGAATATATATATTCTTTCCATCTATATATTTCTGTATTATTCTTATAATATCTTCTGCTTTAATATAGCTCATTTTGCCCTCCTAAATTTATATCTTAGAAAAGCAATGGCTATAACACATTTTTATCTAAAATTGCAATAGCCACTACTATGCAAAAATAACATATTTTCTCATAACATATAATCCTTAATCTCAGGATAAGTAGCCATTGTCTCCGCACTTGTCACATCCATCGCATCCAAGTTCAAGTCAATCCCAATACGATCACCTGGTTTTTGTTGGGACAAAAAAACAACGGTCTCAACGTGAAGTTCTCAAGCTATTTTTTGCAGTATATTTCGAAGTATAGAAAACATCCTATTTTCAATGTTTTTATGGGTGAATTAGATTTTCACACCGTTTGTTTCGAGTAGGCTATTTTAATAATTTCTATTAATTGTCCCTACACTAATTTTGCATTGTTCTCATCCAATTTGCTGCCTTTTCTTCTTTTTTATAAAAAATACAAACAAACTTGTTAATAATAAATTTAATATTAGAACAACTATGCTCCCTTCCATTTTCACATTACCACCAGACAAGATTTCATTTCCCCTAAATATTGTATTTAGTAAATGAGGATAATCACTAGCTAATGATACAGCTCCAAAAACAATAGATCCTACAATATTCCACACACCATGAATTATAATTGGAACAAAAAGTGACTGGGTATATTCAAGAACCGCTGTCATAAATAAGCTCATTGTAATTACGTTTAAAACAGGAATAACCCCAGCTTCAAAAACCCCTCCATGCATTGCAGAAAATAAGATTGTCGTAACAACAGTAGCAGCTACTAAATTGTACTTAGACTTTATTAGTTGATACATATAGCCTCTGAATAACAATTCTTGCATTATAACATTTAAAAATGCTGCTAAAATCCAAATACCTAGAAATGGAATGTTGTTAAGACTATCTATTTTCATCACACCCACTGCAAGTAGAATAGTAGCCGAAATACCTACCCAAATTACCCCAGTTCCAAAACCAATAAGAGTTTCTTTTAATGGTTTTTTTACTATCGTAATTACTAGTTGTCTTTTTTCAATCAGCCAAAATACAACTGTCACGATAATAACTGTTAGTAAAGGAAATAACTCTGCAAATAGTCTCCATATCACAGGTGAACTTATTTCTGGTAGTGGGGCTAACCCAGACAGCAATGCCCAAGTTATAAAAAATATTATAATCTTTAAAAAAATCCAAATAAATTTCTTCATAAAAACTTCCTCTATCTATTGTTGGTAGTGTCAAATTTCACTACCTATTTTTCATATTTACTTCTTAAAAACCTTATATTTTCAAAGATTCCAAACTTTTTTCAAATAAAAAAGCATTGACCCCCTAAAAACCAGTATAATTGAATCTACCAAAACACAATTATCCGTATAGAAAGGTCAACGCCTATGGACATTATATCTTATTTTTAGTTATAGGCAAGGCTTTAAAATATGATGGCGATTTGATTTGCGTTTTCACAATTTATAGCCTCTCGTTTATTTATAGGGTAAGTTGAAAAACATCTTTTTTGTATGCTAAAATTATATCATACAAATGGGTTGACCAATTTAGCACATATTCAAATGGATGGTCTGTTGACCATTTTTTTTTGTGTGGTGAGATTATGCTTATCATGTTTTATGCCACAAATCGCATTCTAAAGAACCAAGATTCTGCAGAAGATGCTGTACATAATGCTTTTTTACGAGTAATTAACCATTTAGAAAAAATAAATGAAAATGACTGTCACAAAACACGTGCTTTCCTCGTTGTTATATTAAAGAATATTGCAATTGATATTTATCGTAAAGAAAGTATGTTCTTTTGATATTGTTATCTCTCTATATCCTCACCACTATATGCGATGTTTTCTAGCACATCTTTAGATAGTTCGTCTACTCTCTCATGGGATAAGATCAAATCTGCAAGATGTTCTATTCTACTCAAAAGTCCTTTGCAGATTGCATTTACTCGATGTTCTTCCAAGAATACAGAACCTTTTGTAATCTCTCTGATTTCATCTTCAATACCCACCAAAGCGCTCAGTTCAAAGAAGTCAAAAGAAGTAACTAACTTAATTTGCTCCTCATGACTGCTTTTAAAAGGCTTACAAGGCATTTTAGTTCCTTTGCCTATCATCGCTATAGGCTTATCAAACCAAAGGGATGTGCCACTATCAAAGATAGGAGCAGCGCCAAGATATTCTAAAGTTTCTGCATTTCTGATGACACCAAAGTTATTAAAATGTCTATCCTCGTTACCAATAAGATAATCAAGCACAATCATTTTGTTGATGGCATCTTCCATATCATAAATACCAAGATTTTTGGCACAATCAAGGAAATGGCGATAAACAGAGATATGCTTTTGCTTTTTTGCTGTTTGATAAACACTCCAAGCACTCACAAACTCTGTATCTTTTGTAACAAAATTATCGCATACACTAAAAGGGTATTCATTTTGTAAAGTTAGTCGATATGGAATGTGGTTTATACCAAGTCGTTTACAAATGGTACTTGCAATGACTTCATTATAAGGTTCTTGCTGAGTAGCACCGCTACCACTTTTCAAAAGAACACGCACTCCATCTATAATCTTCCATTTCTTTTTCAACCAGCCATCTGAGGTGTTATCGGGTGATAATAAGCTGATAGCATTGCTATCTCTTTGCTCACCGAATAGAATATCTCCAACATCATCTGAAAAGTCATTTTCAAAAAAGTTTACGTCTGCCCATGTAAGGTCTGCATTTTTCGGCTTAATCCAAAACTGATCCGACAAGGATAAGCCATAAGCCTTATTTAACAGCTTTGTTGTACTGTCGATACCAAAGGTATCTAAAGCCTCTTTAATTCCCATACGACTTGCAGGAATGGCTCTACCTGTCCACCACTTGTTAAGCTCTCCACGGTCTATTTTGCCTTTGCTCACAGCAATTCCAACAGGTGTATGTGCTATATCATAAATATCACCGATAGAGGATATAACGGCGGTAGCACTGTCTATTGTAAGGTCTGCTACCTTAACATTTTTGTGCATTAAAGTATAGTCCATATTTACACTTAAAACCTCCTTTTGGTACAAATATTTATCTCTCAAATAATTTGTCTGTGCTTCATCAATCATATTTTTAATAAAAGCTATATTGATAGAGCTTTGTATATCCATATAGTGGCAATCTTCTCTAATTTTTAAGTTTTGCTTTCTGCTTTCTCATTTGGTACAAACTCAATTTTGAGTGTCATATCTAAAGCATCTGCAATTTTTTCTAACAAGGCAACAGTAGGATTTGCATTTCCACTTTCAATCTTACTGAGCCTCGCTCTGTCAGTTCCCATTATATTTGCAAGTTCTTGTTGTGTTAAATTTCGATACTTTCTTGATTTCAACACTATATTCTCACTCATACTAAAACCTCGTTTCTTCTACTCTATACCATGAGCTATAAATTGAATTACCAAACAACTCTAATTATAATATAGTGTAATATATGACACATTGTCAAGATGTAATCTACCTTTCTATATCTTGTGTATCTTCATTTTGGTGTTTTTCTATAGGAGAGAACGAGTATCGCTCAAAAGTATTCAACATTTTTTCAATGTCGAGGTTGAGGTTATTAAAATCAACATGGTGGTCATTCTCGATCATAAGGGTATAAGCATAGTCATAGCTTCCATAGGTTTTACGAAGAAAGTCTCTATCTTCATCAAACTGAGGATTGCAACCACATTTCGTGAGAAAATGGGTATCGCAATGCTCACCACTGGAAAGCAAGTCAATTTCAAGCAGGGCAACACATTTTCATTGATATAGTTAATGTATCTGTCTATGTTTTGCGTTTCAAAATCTCCCATAAATCACTCCTTTTTTTATTCAAAATAATACTCTACAGTGTATGTAATGTTTGATTTTTGATACATACATTGATGATTTGTATAGTAATAAAATTCTAATTTACTGTATGTTCCTGCGGATAAATCCTTTTCAAATGTGATACCATTTGAGGTTGTGCCATAGCTTAACTGATCCCACTGACTTATTTTGATATTGTAGCCTCTTACACGTCCGTAGTCGTTTCCACTATGCCCCGATACAGGTGGAACCGTAAAAGTATAATTGGTAATTGTAGCACCCTCAATACCATCTTCATCAATGGTAGATTCGGGACCTGTGAGTAGCATATCACCCGAACCATTGTTATCCATTACGAAAAATACGATAGCTGCCCACCCAGACTCTGCTCCTGTAGAATCTACTGCTTTTACACGCACTACATTTTTACCCATAGGGTAAGTCTGTGTTTCGTTTGCTCTATTTTCCCAAACATAGTTAATTGCATCACCATCGGGGTCTGTACTTGCCACTGTGAAGTTTACAAGCAGTTTGCCATCTTTGGCTGTTCGTGTGACATCAGCGCTGATTGTCGGCTTAGTCGGTGCAGTGTTTACCACGTCTATGGTTTCTGTGCTTGTAAATACTCTGTCCAGTTCATCTGTAATGGTTGCGGTTAAGGCGTAACTACCAGATTTTGTCACATTCACTGTGCCACCATTATTTCCGATTGCTCCATTAAAATACTCTATAATTTAA